>JAHFMP010000145.1 GCA_023267795.1 Candidatus Woesearchaeota archaeon
AGAATACCAAAAGAATTTACTCAACATGTCAACAAGAGAAAAATTGAGATAATTCCGTTGGGTGCCAAGGAATTTTGTGCAATGGTGGAATAGTTTTTGCACTCTCGCTACAACCCAATTTGTGCCATAATCTTTTCTTTGTCAAATTCCTGAAGATCGCTATAACTCTGACCTGTTCCTAAATACAAAATGGGTCGTTTTGTGACATAGCTAACAGACAATGCAGCACCGCCTTTCTCGTCAACATCTGCTTTTGCAAGAATAATGCCATCAATTCCTATTGCTTCATTGAACTTTCTCGCCTGATCAACACAGTCATTTCCAGTTATTGCCTCTCCAATAAAAAGTTTAAGATCTGGTTTTGTAACCCGGATAATCTTTTTCATTTCATCCATAAGGTTGACATTGCTATGCAATCTTCCTGCTGTGTCAATCAAAACACAATCAATGTTGTGTGCCTGTGCATATTTTATTGCATCAAAGCCAACTGCAGCAGGATCTGCACCATAATCATGCTTAATAAGTTTCACTTGAAGCTTATTTGCATGTTCGTCAAGTTGCTGAATTGCTGCTGCCCTAAACGTATCTCCTGTTGCGATTACACAACTCAGCTTGTTGTCTTTTAGTTTTTGCGCCATCTTTGCAATTGTTGTTGTCTTTCCGGATCCATTAATCCCTACAAAGACAACCACATATGGTTTCTTCTCATTTACTTTTGCAATAAAATTTATTACTGGTACATCAAACGTCTGTTTCACTGATTTTTGCAGTGTCTTCATGATAATTTCATTAATTTGCCCTCTCAGAATTTTTTTCTCGACAAGTTCTTTCTTTAAATTTTCTTTAATCAGCTCAATTACTTCCACTGCAACATTATTTTCCAAAAGAATCATTTCTAATTCCCAGAAAATCTCTTCAAACTTTTCTTCTGAGAGTGCAGTTTTCAATATTGTATCTTTCAATGCACTGAAAAAGCCAGGTTTTTCCTTCAATTCAAATATTGTCTCTCCCTGCTCTGTTTCTGTCAC
Organism: Candidatus Woesearchaeota archaeon; assembly: GCA_023267795.1. GTDB lineage: Archaea > Nanobdellota > Nanobdellia > Woesearchaeales > DSVV01 > JACRPI01. The sequence continues at coordinate 1,029 of JAHFMP010000145.1, forward strand.
GACGGGAATTATCTCTTCTTTTTCCTCTTTTTTTTGAGCAAGAGATTCTTCTTTAAATGCTTCTTCAAACTCCTGAAGCTCCTCTTCACTTGTTTCAAATGCAGGCTTTTTTTCTTTTTCTTCAACAATCTCTTCTTTCTGAATAAACTTATCTTTTAATTTTGCAAAAAATCCTTTTTTCTCTTCTTTCTCTTCCTTTATATCAACTTTTTTTTCAACTATGATATTTTTCTTTTTTTCTTTTTTCTGTTCTTCAATTGGTTCTTCTTTATTTGTTGCCTGCTCTACTCTCTTTGTTACTTTTTCTACTGCGAGTTTTAATTTTTCCTTCAGAAATCCAAACATTTTTATCCCTTCTCATTTATGCTTTTTGTTAATGCATAAAGTTCATTCTCAATTCTTTGCTGATGTAAAAGAAGAATCTGTATATTTTGCTGTACTGTCTTCTCATAATTTTCAATTTCATTATGCTGCTTTTGAATTAGTTGGACAGCATCAGCAATTGTTTTTGGAACAATAATGTTATCTCCAACATTCACAAGCACCTGATTTGTTTCTTTTATTTCTGCTTTCACAAAAATACCAGAACTTATTGGTACAAACATCTCACTTCCTATTCTTGTTTTTTGAATATTTTCAATTGCTCCTTTAATATCATCGAGGTCTTCTTCTTGTTTTCTCAGTGTTTCTCTTTGTTCTGTCATCTTAGTGAGCTGTTCCTGCATCATCTGATATTCCATATACTTCTCCTGGATTGCCTGCTGAATCTCTTCTTTGCTTTCTTTCTTTTCTATTTGTTCATTATTATTTTCTTTCTGCTGTGTTTTGTTCTTCATCATTTCACCATCTCATATCTTACTTTATTTCTAAATTACCAAGACCAGGAATTTTTCCTCCCATTCTTTTCATTATTTTTTCCATTGCTTTAGGAGATCCACTGCCCCCTAACATTTTTGTCATCTTCTTTGCCTGCCTATACTTCTTCAGCAGATCACTCACATCAGTTGAATCTGTACCAGACCCTTTTGCAATTCTATGTACTCGCGAGTTGTCAATATTTTCTGGATCTTCAAGTTCTTCTCTTGTGCATGAATCCAGAATATATTTCCATTTTTCAAGTTTATGCTCCTGCACTGCAATAGTATCCTTCGGCAACTGAAGCTGACTCATGCCTGGAATCATTTCCACAAGCTTGCCTAAAGATCCCATTTTTCCAAGAGTCTCCATTTGCTGATAGAGATCAATCAAATTGAATTTGCCGCTCAAAAACTTTTTGCCCATGTCCTGAGCTTCTTCTTGGCTCACTGCTTCTTTTGCTTTTTCGAGCAATGCTTCAAGATCTCCCATGCCTAATAATCGTCCAACAAAATTCTTTGGCTTAAACTCTTCAAATGCATCTATTTTTTCTCCTACCCCTATAAATTTTACAGGTGCTCCTGTTACTGCACAGGCAATTAGTGAACCACCGCCTTTTGCGGTGCCATCTAATTTTGTAATAATAACCCCTGTAATTTTGCATGTTTCATGAAATGCACGCGCTTGTTTTTCTGCTGCTTGACCAATATCTGCGCTCATGACAAGCAAAGTTTCGTGTGGATCGACGAGAATATGCATTTGTCTAAGTTCTTCAATAAGATCTTCATTCAATGCA
>JAHFMP010000021.1 GCA_023267795.1 Candidatus Woesearchaeota archaeon
GAAAGCATTTGGCACAAAAGAGTTGGTGTTTGTCTATCATCCACAGGACTATAAAGAATATAAAAATAATGAAAAAGGAATTACTATTAAAACAGCAGTTATTTCTGCACCAAAAGAAGTCAGAGATGCTATGAAAAAATGGCAGTATGTTGTTGTTCAATCTAATAAAGAGACAGATAGATGGGTTATGGAACATGCAAAGCCGTGGTTGATGTATGGATTTGAAAATGATGAAAAAAAGGATTTCATGCATCATCGTAATTCAGGCATTGATCATATTCTTGCAAAAATAATGAAAGAGAATAAGATAATATATGGATTTTCTGTTTCTCAATTGATTCATGCTGACTCTGTTAAAAGAGCACTGCTTCTTGGCCGTTTACAGCAGAATCTCATGTTAGCAAAGAAATACAGCATTATTATGATTCTTGCATCCTTTTCTTCTGATCCAATGGATATGCGGAATTGGAAGGATGTGGAGTGTTTGTTACAATAATCTAAAATTATTTGCTTTGAAATCTTTGTAATTTAAGTATCAAATTCTGTTTCTTCTTTATCACAATCACTACATGTAACTTTGTATGTATTATAATAATATTCACCAGCGCTGTAAAAATAATAACTATCTTCATTGAGTACAATAGTATATTCTTTACTTGAAGGGGAATATTCATAAATATTGCACCAAACATATGCGTTGTTATCCATATTTCTTGCATAACTACCCATTTCAATATAACTGTTTGTGCAAGTCATGTCCAGTTTATGAGAATATATTGCTTTAATTTTATTTTCTCCAAAAAGCTCAAAAGACAATGTACTTTTAAACATAAGTGCAATCAAATCTTCAATAAAATTATTTGAAAAGCGTATAATTCCGTCAGGAGTTCCTGGATCATATGGCATTACAATCATATCTTCTTCACTATCTTTTCCTCCTACTGTTTTAGAATAAGTTACCTCTCCATCATAATATACATTCCATTCAATTCCTACATCATCATTTCCATCAGCATAAACAGTTGCTTTTAATGAACCTGCAATAGTGTGTTCTTCCCCTGTAAAATCATTGGTACAAGTAATTTTACAATCGTCCTCTGAGATATAAGCACTATGTGTTCCACCAGCATAAACCAATGAAATTAAAAAATAAAATAATAGGCAAATCAAGAGTAATATTTTGTATCTCATTCTATCATCTCACAAATTTCATTAATATTCGGGTTTACTCCACATTCTTGGAGTTTTTCGCATAAGGAAATATAAGTTTGTGAAACTAATTGACATGCTATATTATCTTGTGTATGGTAAGCATATGCTATGTAACATAATTGTTTTGCAGGGATATCTTGATACATAAATGTTTCGGAACTATATTCACAAAAAATAGGATCTAAAAACTCAACAGCAAATCCCATAAGTTCATCATCTATTTCGCTTTGTTCGTAAGAAGAGAGTTTATATAAATTTTCTTCAATATATCTCCTTTTATTTTCATCTGTCTTTAATTCTTCAAAACCACATCCAAAAGATGCGTTAGCACAAAATGAAGTATCTCCTGTTTCTTCAATATAAAAATCAAAACATCTCATACTCATTTGCGAGTTATTTTCAAACACTTTTTTGCAATATGATGGATCTTTTTCCTTAACAGCAATAATAATAATGCACTGTAAATTATCTTTACAATATGCTATATCCCCACTTAATTCAGCTAATGTTGCAAAACATTCCCTAAAATCTTCTTGATGATAACAATAAGAAGTATCATTATTCTCAATTGCTTTTTGAAGTAAGCATGTTTCTCTATTTTCTCCTATAAGCATTTCATAGGTACAATCTTGTAACATCCATACTTTTCCATTACAGGCAAATTTAAAAGAAGTTTCAATTATGGAATCACAAACATCTTCTCCATTCGCTGCTGATTTTAAATAACAAATATCCTTTTCTCTAATATCAACAATATTATCACAATTACTAACAATATTTTTTTCAACAACAGCTTTTTCTCCAGTACTGTACAGATAAATCAAAAATCCAAAAAATAGAAGTAATCCTATAGCAAGCATCGCAAAAACCCATTTGCTCCACTTGATTTGAACATCAGAATGAATTGTATCAATAGTCTTTCTGACAAGCAAAGGCTCAGCGCTTTTCAAACTCTTGAAACTATCATCAATCTCTTGTTGTGCATAGCCTGTTTGCAGAAGTTTTTTTGTAATCAGTGCTTTACTAAAGCCTTTATCTAATTCCTTTTGAATATAGTTTGTTAGCTGTGACATACAGCAATTGCAGGGATTTATCTTTATAATAGTTTGTTTCCACTGGCAAGAAGTGTGCAGTACTAAAACACAAAACTATGCATTACTAACACAAACAAATGGTTTTTAGAAGATTAACAATATCCTAAGCTCTGATTCGTCAAAATCAAATAATTGCAGTAATTTTTCTTCCACACCTCTGTTTTGCACTCATAGTTCATGACTTTGCTTGTCATGTTGATGCAGTAGTTTGTATCATCATACAAAGCAGCAATTTTCAATATGCAGCGTTCTTTGTCTCTATTGCCAAAAATACTGCAATCCTGTTCTGTTTGTGGTTCAATGTTCACTGTTTCTGCATCGTTTAACGCATTTTCAAAAATCAGATTCCATTGTATTGTTTGCATGAGAATAATAAAAATAGCAGAAGCAATAATAATTGCAAAAATACAAAGCACCAAAAATAGCCATTTGTGTTTTGTCTCTTCTTCTACAATAGTATCAATAAATTTGTGATATTGCTCTCGTGCATAAAATTCATGGAATGCTGTTTGAATTTCCTTATCAGTATAACCAGCAGTTTTGAGTTTTTCACTGATAATGGAATCTGAAAAACCACGTTTCTTCTCTTTGTGAATGTATGATGTAAGAGGGTTCATGCTCTCTTTTGAAGAAGTCTTGTATATAAACATTTGCGCTTTTGTCTCGACAGGAAACAACACAAGCTTTATATACAAAAACATCAACAAAACACAATACTGTGATCAAGGAAAAAAAGAGGTTGCTGATGAACAGAAAAGTTTTGTTAGTGGGAATTATTTTTATAATCATAGTAATTTTATTGAATAGTATTGTTTTTGCAGATTGGACAGATGGAGGCTATCAATATGATTCTTCTACAGGAGGTGGAAATAGTGGCAACAGTGGTGGTGGAGCAGGTCCTCCAGATGAAGAAGCAGGAACAGAAGTTACCATTACAGAATTTTGTGAAACATATAACATATGTACTGCTTTAACTATAGATGCAGGAATTTATTGTTTCCTTGATGATAGAGATGATCCAAATGTGCGTAGAGTTGTTAGTGAACCTCTCACTTTTTATGGATATGCAAATAGCAATGATGTAAATCTTGAATTAGATGATTATTCTATTTCTGAATTAATAGAAGCTAATGATTATTATTATTTAGAAGAATCATTTCTAGGAACTGAAAAAACTGATATAACTTATGAGTGGAATAATTTGCAAGAAACTTCTATTCCCTGGATAACTAAATCAAATGAAGATGATGTTCGTCTGTATAGATATGAAGGAAAAGGAAGCAGCTCGGATGAAAATTTTCCAGAAAATGCAGGATGTCGAGCATACGGTGGTTATTTTTTTGCATATAATGAAACTGCAGCAGAGATGTTTGGTATTGACCAAAATGGAAATATACATCATGATTTTGAACCATGGTTAACTCCATACTCAGAGAGTTGGGTAGGCGTCTGGAACAATATTGATGCAGGAGTAAACATTATCTGGGATGAAAATGAATTTGATTGCAATAAGATAGGTGGGGAATGGCTTTATGCTAATGATTACGAAGATGAGAATGGGAATGGGTATCAATGTTGTGGAGACGATTATATCTGGGTAAATAATAGGCCTTTGTCAGAAGATGAAACTGAATTAGATATCAATAACTATATTGATGATTTTGAGAAAATTAAAGATGCAGGTCTTGAAGATGATCCAAGTAGCTTAATTTCATTAGCATCTAATTATTGTTTATATTCAAGTCAAATTGAAGGAGATAGTGATCCGATTGGTATAACTAATTATGGTACATATTATACATGTGACATAACAGGGTTTGACGCTTATGATGAAGCATTAGAATCTGCATATAATGCGCAGACAGAATATGCTGAGGAATGTTATGCAGATGATGGAAAGCTTCTTGCAACATGTCCTTTTTTCATTACAGCGCTATATGATGATATACCAGATACTGACATAGGAAAATGGAGTGGTATGGAATCATATGGATCTACTGCAAATCCTAATATTTGTCGCATTAAAGAGACAGAAAAAGGTATTTCTGCATTTGATTGGAAAAATGTAAATGATGCAGGAGATGCAGTAGGAGATAATAGTTTTCCTGTTGATATTTTTGGAAATGAAATTTCTGCTCTTTATGATGAAAATGAAAAAGCAAATACTATCTGCGAAAAATATCTCGGCGGCATCTGGACAGGCTCTCACTGTTGCGGAAACAAATACGATTATTTGGGAGATTATGGCGATGTTGGCTACTATGATGAAAGCTTCTCAGAAACAACATCAATCTTTTATGACGATGGAACAACAGTATTGCATCAATATGCATGCTTGCAGGCAAATGTATACGATACTATGGAAACAGGAACATATACAGAGGATGGAAGTGATGTTGAGCTTCTCAATCTCAATGGAATGTGGTACAGTTGCAATAATGATGTAACTGGTATAGATAATGATTGGTATACTAAAGGTTCATTGGCAACATCTGTTGATAGATGCACTTTAATTGAATCTACTTATCTTTGCAATTATAATTATACTGATCCTGAAAATCCACGATGGGAATGGTATCATGTGACAAACGGAGAAGAAGGGGACTATGTCGATGAAGTATTGGGCTATGATACTGGTGCAACATTTGCACTCAGTGAACCAGTCTGGGCAACAGCAGAGCAGCAATCAGCAGCATGCTGTGCAAATAATCGTTGTTGGGATGGCACTCAATGTGTTGATGAGTATACAGATTATGCATATGATTATGATAGTGATGGAGAAGAGGAACATTATATATGTAATGATGGCAGTTGGGGAGGAGAGGTAGAGACAAAATATGACTGGTATCATAATACAGATGCAGCAGCAATAGATTATTGTGTCAATCCATATGCATGCGTTTGCAGTTCCAATGAAGATGATGAAACATTTTGTGTAGAAGAAGGAACGTATTATGAAGCAGGCTGTACACTAACAATGGATTTCTATAAAGATGATCATTTCTGTGAAGCATTAGATACTAATAGTGATGGTGATTTTACTGATAATGATGCAACAAATCAAGACTCTTCACGTTGGACATCAAGAACAAAATTACTTGCATTCCAACTCTTAGATATTGCACAAAGTAAAGCAACAGATTTCACGTTGTTTTGCGATAAATATTCTAACTTATTAAACAATTATGTTGATGTTGAGGCAATTGCAAAAGATATCAATAGCTTCTGCGTCTTGAATCAAGATAATGAGGTAACTATTGGTGTCACATTCAATAGTGATGATGTTGAAGAGCCAATGACTGTAAATGCAAATGAATTATTGTTTGAAGGCTCTAATGCACTTATTGTAGATATTTTAGATGAAGATGATGTAGATGATTGTGATACAGCAATAACTGCAACACAAACAGAGAGATTTGGAGAATACTATAGTTGTGATGGTTCTACACAAAAATACTGGTACAATAACCTCCTGAAAAGTTTTATTTACAGCAAAGATGGTTTAACATCCAGTGCAACACTTTCTTATCCAGATACAAATACCTATCAGGAACTCTTAGATACAACTAAAAAAACAATAGTTGATTACATAAATTCCAATACTTTAAAAAATCCAAATGGCGATGAATTAAATGATGATTTTGAAGCATTTAATTATTTAGAAGATTACAACAGGATTTATTACAGTGAACAAAGTGGGACAACTATTACAGGTGTTGAAGAAACAAAATATAACGGAGAATCAGGGAATAGATACTATCTTGGAGTTACCTATAATGGCATGACAATTGATTGTAATCAAATCTATGCACCGTATGAAACAACAGCGACAATTTTCTGTGACAGTGATGCAGGTATAGTTCTTGAAAGATCTACAACTGGTTCAGAATACTGGAATAGCTTAACAGCAGCAGTTAGGCAGGAATAATTTTTCGCAATACATATATACCTCAAAACAAGAAAAAAGAGTATGATCTCAAAACGATCACAAATAACTATCTTTATTGTTCTTGGTATTATTATATTTACAATTATTGGCCTTCTTTTTTATCTAAAAACATACATCAAAAGCAAACAGTTTACAGAAGAGCAGCAGGAAGTAACTGATGTGTTTACAACACAAGGCAAATATAGCAGCTATATGCAATCATGTCTTGATCAAACAGCAAAGCAGTCCATTGCATTAGTTGGCATGCAAGGCGGTGTTATTTATGATTATCAGGTAAATGGTACAAAACAATTTCTTGGCCCAAAAAAATATGAATATGGGCAGTATGTATTGCCATTTCAGTATACAAAAGAAGCAAATGCATTTGACAGCACAAAAACAATTTTTAATGTGAGTTATGGGATTTATGCCCCAGATCTTTCTCTTGGCATAGAAGGACATCCAACAGTGCCAGAATATCCATATGGTCTTACAAAGCTTATTGAAGATCCAACAGAAATTGATGAAATGTATAGCAACAGTCTAGGCAATATTCTGATGACTCCATTGCCTCCATTATGCGATTATTATGGAGCAAATACACCAACACAGGCAGGTGCAGTATTTTCTTGTGAAACATATGATTCCAAGAGAAAAGCAGATAACGATAACATTCAAGAATATGTAGAAAAATTTATTCAATATACATTTAAGCAGTGTGTTGCATTGGAATCATTCCAGGAATTTGCAAATTCTTCTATAAAAAGTGGAAATATTTCAGTGAGAGTCACATTTGCACCAGCAAATGTTGCAGTTGAGGCAACATACCCTATTGTTGGGCAAATCAAAGGGAAAGAAGCAATCATTTCTTTAGAACAGTTTCATACAACAGTTAATGTGCGTTTGAAGCAGATCCATGAATTTGCAGAACGCCTGATCGAAGCTGACACAAATAATATATTCTTTAACATTGTTCATAATGCAAATGAACTTGTAGATTGCAAGGAGTCAGGAAAAGAAGCAGAGGTTACCACTTGTTTGAAAGAAGGAATGCAGATAACAAAGTATAGGGATGTTTGTCAATCACTGGATCTCTGTAAACACTATGGACAATATGATGACATTCTTCTCATTCAGGATAATCTCTCAACAATAAATGGCAAACCGTTTATTTTTGCCTTTGCAATTCAAAATAGATATCCTGCATTAGAGTATGAAGATGATAAGATAGTTACACAAGGAGAAACAATTGAGATAAATCCAAAAGCATATGATCCTGATGAAGATGACCATAATGCGTTTGATTTTATGGATCATAGATACATCTATGGTATGTGGAAAGTAGATTATGATGAAGTTGGAGGAGTAAAAACAAATGTTGGTTCAGTGATAGATGGCTTTGTTATAAATGATGAAAAAGATGCTTTCTACCAAACAAAAAATGCAGATGTTGGTTCTCATGTTGTGCAAGTGCAGGCTTGTGATAATGAAGGGCTTTGTGATTTCCAGAATATTAATATAGAAGTGCTCAGTGGTTCTACATAATATTGGATTTCATCTTCTAAAAAAATCCTTCCATCCTTCATAGAGGTCAGAAAAATATGTCTTGAAGTTATATTTCATATAACTTCCTAAAAGTATGACACTACCTAACATGACAAATCCTAAAATAATAGCAGAAACTGTTATTTTTTCTGCTGCAAAATCCATGATTGCTGCTCCTGTTAATCCAAATAATTTCTTTCTGGCACTACTTTCTGTTTCCTGTGCAAGAGTTGTTTGTGTTGGTTCTTCTTCTGAAGATTTTTTTGTTTCTGGAGTTTCTTCTTTTGTTTGTTTTGTTTCCTGCTCAGAAGATGCTATTTCAGAAGCTGTTGTTGTGCTTTCTGAAGAATCTGCTTCATCTCCTCCTCCACCACCACCTCCTCCGCCACCTCCAGCAACACTTGCTTTTGCTGGTTCTATTATCACAGTCGATGTTGAAGTACTTACAAGATCGCTTCCATTACAGTCTTCATCAATACCATTATCTGCAACTTCAGAGGCAACAATACATTTCTGCAAAACAGCAGAATGCTGCAATCCAGTTATTACATAATATGAACCAGTCTGCAAGCAGCTATAGGTTTCTTTTGCGCTTCCATCGCAGTTGATAAAATATTCATTACTTTTATCGCATGCACTACTTATTGCAGCAATGCTTGCATTTTCAGTATCTAAAATACAGACACCTGTTGCACTCTGATTAATCATAGGTATTATCACTGTCTTATTGCTGACTCCAGTAAGATTTCTAATAACTATATTTCCATTAGTGCTGCTCTCATCAGCAATTTCTACTCCATACAATGAAAGATTGTTTGCTGAAAAATTATAAAAGAAACTGACACGAGAAATATTATTTTCTACAAAAGAAACTTCTACCATATCTGTTAATGATTCATTATATGTTTTACTATTATTAATCCAGAGTTCCAACCCAGAAATATTGAATGCAGTAACATTTCCTTCAATGTTGTCTAATGCATCATTTATACCATCTCCATCATCATCTGGATCTCTAAAGTCAGGAACCCCATCGCTGTCATGATCTTCTGCATTGAGAATAGTAATAGCGATATTTTGTGTTGTGTTTTCATATCCATCTGAAGCAAGAATCTCAATGCTGAATGTTTCTGCACTGCCAATAGAAGTATTCATTTCAAATCCTGTTTCTGTTCTGTTAAAGCGGCTATCATTGATGGCAAAAGTGATTGTATCATTTTCAGCATCAGTTGCATTGACTAAAATAATAACAATTTCTGTTTCATACACTGTTGTATTTTCTGTAACGATAAGTGTTGGTGCATGGTCTGCGACAAAAACACTATTTGAAAGCATAGCGCTTTCTGTAGTATTTCCGTCAGAATGAACAACTGCACATTGCCATGTTTCTCCTACTAATAAATTGCTTCCTTCTATGCTTGTTTTATTTGTAAGATTCTCTTCTATGCTTTCATTTCTATACCAAAATATGCTTGTTTCATTTACTTCATCAATTGCTGTAATTGTGGAATTACTGAAAACATAAGAACAGTTTGCATTCATTGTCCTATAAAGAGGATCAGGGGTTAGTGTAACATTTGTTGTGTTTGATTCTGTTGGTGCAATAATATTATTATTTTGATATTGTAGGATCTGTGTTTCAGAAAATCCTGTATTCCCATTTGCATCCATTCCAAAAACAATGTAAGTGATTGTTTCAGTTGGAGTAAACTCTAAAGTGCAGAAAACATTTCTTCCACTCCCTGAAATATTCATGGTTGTGTTTGTTTCATTTGCTGAGAAAATACATAAGACAATATCATTGACAAAATCATCAACAGTTACATTAATAACAATAGAACTATTTGTTATGCTGTTATTTGAAGGTGTTTCCTCTGCAAACTTCAGTTCTGGAGCACCTGCATCAATATGCTCTAACGTATTCTTTACATCAAGCCGTGGAAACGTTAACCCATTTCGTGTATCAAGAACAGAACTTCCATACGTTGTCAAATACTTTGTAATGGTAATTGGATCCAGTATTATATTTGATTCAAGCTGTTTATATTGTGCAACAAGTACAGCTGCTCCTGCAACAAGTGGTGCAGAAAAACTTGTTCCTGAATTTGATTTATACACTCCTCCAGAAGCTGAAGTATAACATGTCTTACTACTTGTATCTTTTTCTGCTTTTGTTGTACAGATACTTACTCCAGGACCCAGAATATCTAAAATACTATTTGAATTGCTAAAGCTTGGGATAGTATCATAACTAGAACTGCTATTATCATAAACAGCACCAACAGAAGTAACATTGCTTGCGCATGCAGGAGAGCTAATCTTTGTACTATACCCATTATTGCCAGATGCAGCAGCAACAAAAAAACCTGCATTAGCAAGATCATTTGCAACTGTTGCTAATGCATTACTGTCACACGCTTTAGAGTAGGAACTACCTCCAAAACTAAAACTAAACACTTTAATATTATATTCTGTTGCTTTTTCAAGGCATTTGTTAATTGCAGAAAGTACATCTGTTGTTGTAGCAGAACCACTACTGTTGAATGCCTTGACAATCATAATATCAGCAGCAGGTGCAATGCCATAAAACTCATTGTTTTCTGCAACAATAGTACCTATAACAGCAGTTCCATGGCCATTATCATCTTCTGCAGAGCTGTCTTCTTTTTCTCCATT
>JAHFMP010000146.1 GCA_023267795.1 Candidatus Woesearchaeota archaeon
AAAATAAAGAAAATAGTAATTTGTGCTTTTTTCACATGTATCATATCATGATTTGTAAAAACTAACTTTATTAATCTTGCTATAGAAGGTACGTATTAAGTCTCTTCTATGAAAAGTATAGAAAATTTTCAGCCGCCGAGTTCGCACACTTGTCCTTTTTCTCCCCCTTATTTCCAAGGGGGAGAAAAAGTGGCAAGGAAACAAGGGGGGGGAAAAAGGAATGGGCAGCGGGAAAAATGTTCCTCTGTTTCCTGTCGAAGTTGCAGATTTCACTCGAAAAATTGGACGGCACTTTTCTCCGAAAACCTTATATATTCTGTCACATGAAAAATGCGTTACGTAGTTGTACAGCTGTGAAATTATGAAAAGAGAAGCAAAAAAATCAATTGTTCTGCAGCAGGTAGCACTTTTTATGGTATTCCTGATAGTTACTATTCCGGTTTTTTCTTCCAGCGCATTTGCATTGAGCATTACAAAAGTCACTGTTGCAGGAAGTGACGGTATTGAAAATACAATGAAGTCTGACAATGATTATTTTACAGCAACAGTAAAAACTTCTGAAAAAGTTGAAGCAGATCAATTGCAAATATCGTACACAAAACAAGAAGCGTTTGATGAATGTACAGGAACAACATGCACGTACAGTAGCAGTCAAACAGACAGATCTGGGCAAGAGATGGCATATACTATTCAACTGATTAACAATAGTATTGTTGTAGATGAAGTAGAAGGAACAATTCTGATTGATGAAGAAGCACCAGAAATTGAAGAGTATAATGTAGAAAAATCAGGTGATGCCATTACTATTTCTTATGAAATTACAGATACTGCGTGTGATGACTGCAATGGTTGTGCAGGCATTGATTATATTTCTGTTTTTGAGGATGATACAGAAATTGAGCAGATCAATGTTGCTTCAGATTGTGAAGTTTCAGATGAACTTGAAACAACTGTTTCTGAATTAAATCTTGCAGATGGAGATCATGAACTTTGTATGATTGCAGTAGACAATATTGGCTATGAAAGCGGCAAAAGCTGTGAATCTGTTTCTGTTGACAGTGAAAGCCCTCATTTTGAAACAAATAGTTTAAAAGTTATAGAAACTGTTTCTGGATATACAGTTGAATATATTGGTGCAGATGCAGTGCTTGTTGACATTTCCATTAATGTTTCTGACGCATCGCTCAATGAAAATACTGTTGCAGGAGATTTCTCTGATCTTAATGCAATTATTGGAGATACTTATTCGAATATGACAGCAGAGAGCTGTGAACAAAGTGATGATGATGAAACGCTTTATATTTGCAGTTGGTATGGTGTGTATATTGAAGATGTTTCCGCTGCAATAAAGCTTCATTTTTATAGCCAGGATAATGAAGGAAATGAAGGAACATATTCTCCTACTTATACTTTGACAAAAGATGATACTGCACCTTCTGTTGTTCGTGTTTATAATGAGCATGGAAGTGAGGATATAAATTTTAAATCAGGAACAAATAGTTTGTATGCAGACATTGATCCAACAGGATCAGCAATGGCATTTGAGCACGCGTATTTGACATTTGGCCTTGCATCATTGTCAAAAAAACAGGCAACAGAGTGTTGGGAAAGTGGCAGTTACTGGACATGTGTCTGGAATTTCAGCATGAGTTATTCAGGAACTGCATCTTCTTCACTTATTATTGATGGAGAGGATGATGCTGGCAATGCAATGGAATCTTATGATTTGGATGTTGAAACAGATTCCTCTGAGCCAGAAATTTTATCTATCACAAAATCATTAGATTGCCCGACAGGATCTGATACACTGACTGTTGAAATTAATGCAACAGATGACAGTGATGAACTCTTTGCATCATTTTATGGAGAAGATGTCAGAACAAGCAATGATCCTGTCACAGAAGAATGCAGTAAAATAAGTGAAGAATTATTTACCTGTCTTTTATACATTAATGATTTTGTTTCATATCCAGAAGATGAAGATGTTACTATTGAAGTGTCTGACGCAGCTGGAAACATTGCAGATGATGAGCTCGATGTTTCTGTCTGTGAATTAGAAGCAGCAGGAACACCAAGTCTTGTCACAATTTTTGTTGATGATGATTTGCCTCCAGTGGACAAGTTGATATTGTCGTATATGGATTATCCTTTGTATGTTCCTGTAACATTTTCTATGCCTTCTGGTGCACATATTGTCAGTAAAACTGCGACGTGTGATAATAGTGAGAGTGTTTATTTTCTTGATGCATCAGAGACATCTTCTTTTATGGTTGTCACAATTCCTTCCCAACAAGTGCCGAATGCAACGTATTCTATTTCAGTAGATTGTTCTGTTTCAATGACAATGCAGTATGGAGATAGTGTTTATGTTAATCCTGAAGTAGATGAAGTGGAGTTTAGCATTGATTTGTATGGTACACCTCTTGGTTCAATAGAAGAGACTATTGAACAACACATAGAGCTGCAGAAGATGGGGATTGCAGAAGCACAGAAAAAGATTGATAAGTGGGTTATGTGGAACAAAATTTTTGGAGTGCTTTGTAAGATTGCTGAGGTTATTGCAAAGTTCAACAGTATTGTGGCTGGTGTGAGAGCAGCAGTTTTGATAATTTATGAAGGAGCACGTGTTCTTACAGTAGGAGAAGCTTTACGTCCTT
>JAHFMP010000022.1:0-4674 GCA_023267795.1 Candidatus Woesearchaeota archaeon
CTGGAAACTTTTTTTCCAAGGCACTTAATGTATTCCCTACACCTGCCCGATATGCATGGACTGCATTCGGGCACTCGATATACTTAATTCCAAAATCCTGCAAATACGCGTACGCTGCAATTTCTTTTTCTGTCAAGAAATAAAGCGGTTTGACTCTTGGAATAAATTTTGCATCATTTACTATGCCTGTTATCGGTCCAAGCCGAGGCAAAAGCTCTGTTTGATGGCGCATCACATTCATGACTATTGCCTGCGCTTCATCATCCATATTATGACCAGTCACGAGTTTTGTTGCACCAAGTTCTCTTGCTTTTTTGTTCAACAGATAGCGCCGAAATGCACCGCAGATTGTGCATGGCTTTTCTTTGAGCAAAATGTTCATCTTATCCAATGGCATACCAAACTCTTTCTCATAAGAAACAATCGCATAACGAATGTTGTATTGGTTACAAAATCGTTTCATATCTTCTATTGTTGTTGATCTGTAGCTGATAATACCTTCATCAATGCACAATGCCATCAAATTCTTTGTATATTTGCGAAGTAAGAACAAGACAGTCAAAGAATCTTTACCACCGCTTACAGCAACTGCTACTTTGTCTTTTTTAGTAATAAGCTCGTATTTTTTTATTGTTGCAGCTACTTTTTTCTCCACATATCTCAGAAAATGTTTTTTACAATATGTTGGATTAGTAAACACTGCTCGTTGTTTGCAAACATTGCATTTCATTGTCTTTCTCTTTAGAGAATTTTAATGTTATAGATAATATAATGTTATCTCCATTTCACACTACAACCAATGCATGGAGTGAGCTGCTCTTCTGGAGTTTTACCTTCTGTCAACGCGATTAATGCATCTTTCAAATAGTGCTTTGTAGCTTTTTCCGGATATTTCCAATTATCATCAATTCCGCCATTATAGACAAGCTTTTGTTCTTTGTCAAAAACCATCACATGTGGAGTCAACAATGCCCCATATGCTCTTGCAACTTCTTGTGTTTTATCATACAAATACAAAAAACTAAGATTCTTTTCTACTGCAAAGATCTTCATATTCTCAAAACTATCCTGTGGATATTTTATTGAGTCATTTGCATTGATGCCAATGAACTGGACATTTTTTGTTGTAAACGCTTTTGCAAGTGCTTTTATTCGTTCTATATATGCAAGCACATAAGGACAATGATTACACATAAAAACAATAACAAGAAACTTTTTTTCAAAAAAGTTTTCTGAAAGATACTCTTTTCCATCTACTCCATTTAATTGAAAGAAAGGAGCTTTTTGTCCAATTTTTAAGTTATACATTTCTGCTTGCGCCAGCATTTTAACCTCCTGAAATCACAGACAGTATCTTTATTTTATCTGTATTTTTTATACTATCATTCTCTGTTAAAAGGTCATTGTTTCTAGTGACAAGTACTATTTCTGGATTCAATTCCAACTTTTCAAGAAGCGCTTGTACACTCCCTTTAAATGAAATAGTTACTTTCTTTTTTGTTCGCTCTATATATGCTTCCATAAAACAAAAAAATAGCCATCATTTATATAGTTTCAGCCTTGGAATAGTATGATAGGCTTCTTTATTGTTTGTGAGTAATGCATATCCTTTTTCTGCTGCAAGAACTCCTGCTAAAAGATCCCTTATTTCTACTTTTTTCTTTTGCATTGCAAGAGAAACATAAAGGTTTGCTGCTTCTGCGCAAGAACTCATTGTCCATTCAAGAATAGTTATTCTCATTAAAAGCTCTTCTACTATTTTTTTATTTTCCTCTGGTTTTTCAGAATTTTCTGCAAGACAGAAAAGTTCGAAAACAACAAAAGGAGTAACTGCAATATCATTTTCTCTTTCTAAAGCAACAATTGTCTCTACTGCCTCTTTTTTATTCAAAAAATACTCTCCTAAAATATCAGTATCAAGACAAACCTTTGCCATGCTATCACAGTTTTTCTCCCTTTTTTGCCAAGTACTTTAAACTCCAACTCTTCCAGCGATCCTTTATTTCAACAGCTGCTTTTTGAATATTTTTTTCCTGTGCTTGCCAGCTTCCTGCAAGATCATGAAGTTCTCTGCTTTTGTGCATGAAAGACAATGCTCCATCAAGCGAAACAAGAGTTGCTCGTTCATGCTGCAATTTCCCTGCTAATTTCATAAGCCATTGATAATTCTCATCACTAATTTTTATTGTTTTTACCATAAGTTACAAAGTAGTAAAAGTAGTATATAAAGATTTTGATTTTTAGAAAATTTACATAAAAATAATTTATTTATAAATCAAAAAGAATAACTTTAAATATGATAAAGGATAATGCATTTACAGATCATACATATCTAGGCTAAATATATGATCTGATAAATACAAATGTGAACATCCAGTTCATATTTGCTTTTTTTCTTTTTTATATTTTTCTGCAAAATAGTATTTAAAAACATAGTATTTATAAATAAAAGCACTTTATATACCTTTATATGGCAAAACCAACTAAAAAAACAAAAGAAGCTGTTAAGGGAACAGAACCTGCGAAGAGAGATATCCAAATTGTCAATATTGTGGTTTCTACATCATTAGAACATGATATCCCATTGGAGAAAATGGCTGCAACACTCAGCAATACTGAATATAATCCAGAGCAATTTCCAGGACTTGTTATTAGAATAAGAGAACCAAAAACAAGTGCACTTATTTTTAGTTCAGGAAAAGTTGTTTGCACAGGTGCACGAACACTGGAAAAAGTAGAAGAGTCTCTGCAACAAATTATCAAAAGCCTTGAAAAAATTAACATTAAAATTAAAATTAAGCCAAAAATCAATGTGCAAAATATTGTTGCATCAGGAAGTGTTGGGATGGATCTTAACTTAAATGTTCTTGCAATGAAATTAGAAAACACAGAGTATGAACCAGAGCAATTTCCAGGATTAGTTTACAAACTTCCACAGGCAAAAGCAACATTTCTTCTCTTCAGTAATGGAAAAATTGTTTGTACAGGAACAAAAAGCGAGGAGCAGGTCAATGCTGCAGTTGATAAACTCATTGAAAATTTGAAAAAGACAAAAGCCAAATAAATTACTATTTTCTTTTTTGCTGAAAAAGTGTCAAATAATTTCGGAATTATACAGCTAAAAAAGTATAACAAAACCTTTATATATTATACTTTGCAAAAAATAAGTATGGTTTTAGAATCATTGATAACACCACTATGTGCAGAAGAACGGCCATGGCAAATGTTCTTTCTTGGAATCCTTTTTTCTCTTGTGGGAGTAGGATTCAGTATATGGGTGTTTGAAGGACAATCTTCTCTTGTGATGGTATTTCTCATTGTTATGGCATCTACTCCTATTGTATTTAATACTATGAAGTTGGAAGAAAAGAAAGATGAACTTGAGTATAAAGAAACATATTTACTAAAAGAGCATGCAAAAGCACTTTCTCTTTTTATGTTTCTCTTTGCAGGCATTGTATTCACATGCGCTGCTGTCTATGTCTTTTCTCCTCAAGAAAAAATAGATGCACTTTTTAGCGTTCAAACACAAGCAATCATGGATGTAAATAGTAGAGTTTCCGGAAACGTTATTACTCCAGACGCATTGCCATTAATCTTTTTAAACAACTTAAAAGTGCTTATCTTCTGCATTTTATTTGCATTTGTCTATGGAGTAGGTGCTATTTTTATTTTAGTGTGGAATGCAACAGTTATAGGTGTTGCTCTTGGAGATTTTATTCGTTCACAGCTAGGTTCATTTAGTGCTGTTTTAGGATATACCTCTGTTTCTCACTATTTTGAGGCAATTTCTCTTGGAGTATTGAGATATGCTACACATGGAGTTTTTGAAATTCTTGCATACTTTATTGCAGGACTTGCAGGCGGCATTATTTCTATTTCTGTTGTGCGCCATAATTTTGGAACAACAAAATTTGACAAGGTACTTTTGGATTCTACTGGACTCCTAATTATTTCTCTTGTTGTTCTTTTTATTGGAGCAGTAATAGAAGTATATATTACTCCACTGTTCTTTGTCTAATCCAATAATTTTATCCTTCCCGGCCGTATCTCAAATATTTCACCTGTTTCCAACATGTGATGAATAATCTTTTCACTTTCTTGCCCTGCTTCCTGAATAATTGTTTCTATCTGTGCACCATCACCATTATCAAGTCTTTTAATGACATTAATAAGAGTGTCAAAAGGAGATGATGGAACAGTATCATCTGCATCAACTGCAATTTCCTCGACATTTTCTTCATTTTCTTTTTCAATCAGCTCATCCATTTCAGAAACAACCTGCACATCTGGTATTATCAACTCTTGCTTTTCTAACCTTTGTAAAAGTAATTTATGAAGCGTAATAAATATTTTATTAGTGATTTTTTTCATAATTTCTGGAATAAGGTAGATTTGCTCATGAAACGAACGAACCCTGCCAATAACGCGAACAATATCACCTAATTGAATATCTCTAAAGAATTGTGGATTTTCAAAACTTCGTGCTATTACCTTTCCAGTTCCATCATCTATTGTGACATCACTTGCTCCTGTTTCTGAAAGCCCGACAACAACTGCAATGATATGGACACGACTCATTTGTTTTCCTGTTTTTGTTTTAATATAACTAGGCTGAAATTGTGCTTCACTCTTTACAAAATTACCTGATACGATAGTACTGATAGTAGTGAG
>JAHFMP010000022.1:4690-10355 GCA_023267795.1 Candidatus Woesearchaeota archaeon
TTCTATTCCAGTACTTATCATACCTGCACCTATTGTTCTTTAAATTCTCGAGATGTGTCCTTTTCGCGGCTCAAAAAGATCCCCACTTCTTTTCAGTTTTTCAATAAATTCCAACACTTTGTCTTCTGTTAATCCTTTCTCCATGCTTACTTTAATAATTTCTTCAATAGGAATAACCTTATGTCCCAACTTTTCTTCTAATTCATGAATAATTTCGCGGACACCAACAATCTTTGCTCGTTCTGAAGTAGTAATACCTGTACTTATTCTATCAATATCAATTTTGCCTGTTTCTGGATCAAGACCAACTTGTTCTAAACAATAATGCAATAAATTAATTGCATAGCGTGCATCTTTTCTGGTGATAGAATCTCCCAAACGAACCTTTGCGCATGCCTCAGAAAGTCGCACAAGAGCCTCAAGTTGCCTGGCAGAGATTGGAATAGATTGCATTCCTTTTTCATCTCCGCCAGATGAACGCATCTTGACGTAATATTCCTTAAGTTCCTCGAATGCCTGATCGCTAAGTCGTGGATTAATTTTTTGCTTTGCATAAATAAGATATTTTCGAAGCATATCTGTAGGTATCTCTGGCTCTTCTGTGTCTTGTTTCTTGTGCAAGCTTAGAATAAACTTGGCAAGTTTTTCATCTTTCTCTTTATCAGGAAGATCTTTGATACTGAATATGAGATCAAATCTGTTGATAAGTGCAGGAGGCAAATCAATTTGTTTTGCAATTGGCTCATATGGATCAAAGCGACCAAGTTTTGGATTTGCAGCAGCGAGAACAGTAGTCTCACAACGTAATGTTGCTTGAATGTTTGCTTTGCTGATACTGATGCTTTGTTGTTCAAGTCCTTCGTGCATCGCAGAACGATCATCATCATTCATTTTATCCAATTCATCAATCATTAAGACTCCTTTATTTGCCAAAACCATTGCTCCTGCTTCAAGGCTCCAGCCAGAGAGAAATTCATCTTTCACAACTGCTGCAGTAATACCTGCACCGCTTACTCCTTTTCCAGAAACAAAACGTGCTTTTGGTGCAACAACAGCGCATCGTTTGAGGAGTTGTGATTTTCCTGAGTTATGACAAACAATCCCATTAGCAATAAAACATTGAGTGTGTGGAACTTCAAAGTCAAAAACATCCATAGGTACATGCTTCTGAATAACTCTTACTTTTTCAAAGCGTTGAGGTGTTTTTCTTTTTTGCTGTTTATTCTTTTTTATAATATCTTTTATTGTCTTTTCGAGTTTGTCTTTCTTTTTCTTAGACGCAAATCCTATTTTTTTTGCAAAAAGGTCTATATCATTGCTTCTTCTTATTACTAAATTATCTTCTATTATTCGAGACTGAATTCCATAATATAAAAACAATAATTGGACATCCTGCAATAAGCCAATACTCTTAGATTTCAGTTGAACAGAAGTTTTTCCTCTTCCTGTACTAAAAGTACAACCATCTGCCTCAAATAACCAGCGAAGAAAAGCGCTAATCACATCTAAAGGGCTTTCAAAAATAAGTTGAGGTACTCTTTTTTGTGCCAAGAAAGACAAAGTAACTGCAATTTGTCTACTGTTTATTTCTAGTATGTGTAATGGCATTAAGGAAAATATTTTTCTTTCCTTTCCTTTTTCTATTATAGTCTTTTCTTTCGGCTTTGAAATATATACTTGAACCCCAACTCCAAACACATTGTTCCATAAGTTTGTTAATTGAAGAACCAAGTCTTTCTCTTCATCATTGACATAGCAAGTAATTCGATACCCCTTAGGATGCACGTTTCCATCCCCAAGAATATATCCATAGAGGCTCGCAAGTTCAGGAGTCACTATCTCTGGAATGTTTATATTATATTTCAATTTTCCTGAAGTTGCCTTTACTCTTGTAAACCCTGTTTTTTTGTAATTTTTTATTTTGTGAGGTATTTTTGGCATAACTCTAATCTCCTCTCCGAAAGAAAGTAAATCTGCTCTCTTCCATCCTATTTTTGTAAGGAAAGGTTGGTTGTAAGTACAAACAATTTCCTTTCCTGTTTCAGTAACAATTCGTAATGTTGGTTGTTTTTTATAGATTTGAAAGTTGGAAGTATAGTCATACGGAAAGTCCATCGGACCTTTTCGTATTTTTGTGACAAGCTCCCTAATTGGCTGTAAGTGGTATGTTCCAAGAGTTTTAATTGGTTTCATTCCTTTATGATAGAGAGCAATTTGTGAATCCCCTGCAATACAGCCAGGATCACCTATCAAAAGTATGTGAATGTCCCCTCTGCTCATGACTCCATCATCTCTGACTTTTTTGACACCACCGACAAACTGAAGAATCAATGCCTCTTTTATTTTTTGATGACCATAAATTCCTGGAGCAAGTGCATTGGCAAGTTTTTGGTATATTTTGGGATCCTCTGCAAGTTTTTTGATTTCCTCCTCTGTCTCTGGATTAATGTTAATAGAAGAATAATCCTCTTCAAGAGGAACAATATTGTTTGCTTCTAACAATAAATCAAATTTTGTTGACTGGCCACCACTTCTTAAAATAATAGGAATTTCTTTTAATATGCCAATAACCTGAATAGTTGTCCCTGGATTTGTTTTTTTGTCAGACATTGGACTGACAAGATCTTGTTTTAGAAGAATGTTGATTCTTTTTGGCTGTGCACCACCTTCCAGATCTTTTGTTGCTTCCTCCAACACAATTCCCTGCACATCAATTAATTCTTTGCTTAAAAGCCTGAATTTGCCTTTTCTGCCGCATCCGCACCTGCTTGGCTCTTTAAATTTTGTATCAAGCTGAAGTACATTCATAACATTTCCACAACTCGGGCATTCAAAGCGGGCAGCAGTTACTTGCGGCCTCACATCTGATTTCTGGCGAATGGTACCTTCTACCACAAGAAGTTTGTTAATATGTTCACTTCTAATATTTCTTGTGAATATTTTATGCTGTTCTGAAATATTTGTAAAGCGAATATGAAAATTTTTTACATCTTTTGGAAGGTCAAAATTTGAAACTGCAAGCTCGCATGCTTTTATCACTTCTTCTGGTTGTTCTAACAAAAGATCTGCAAGTTCTGGAGAATGCTTGCTGAGAGCTATAAAATCAACAACAAAGTAGTTCTCTCCTTTTCGCACTGTTTCCATCAAGTCTGCTAAATAGTGCATCTCAAGAAAATGCTGAAATACCTTAATTTGTTCTGTCACTTCCATAGTGTTTTCAACTCTCATTAAAAAGGAGAATTTTTAGCTCTTAAATGTTTTTTGTTCAACACAATATTTAAAAACAAACAGTAATTTCTTAAAGCAATGGTTGAGAGCTATGAAACATTGGTTGAGAAGGCATATTCTGTTCTTCCTGAAACTGCCATAAAAGAAGAAAGATTTCTTGTCCCTAAAGTGCGTGGACATGTTCAAGGAAATACAACTGTTATCAGTAATTTTTTACAGATTGCGGATAGTCTGGGAAGAAAGCCTCAACATTTTCTGAAATATATTCTTAAAGAGCTTGCAACACCAGGAGAATTAAGAAAAAATGGAGTTATTATAGGAACAAAAATGCCTGCTTCCCGCATCAATGAAAAAATAGAGAAATATGTGGAAGAGTTTGTTCTTTGTAAGGAATGTGGCAAGCCAGACACAAAGCTGTTGAAAGAAGGAAATTTTGTGTTCATGAAATGCCTCGCTTGCGGCGCACGTCACAGCGTCAATGCGAAGATATAATTATTTTAACTACTATTTAGAGACTATGCCCACTTTCCTAATCCTTCCTGCTTTTCTTTTTCTTTGCCAAATTCAAAGTTTACACGACGCTGCAAAAGTTCTAATGTTTGTTTCAGATAATGTGAAACATTATAGGTGTTTGCTAATTGTATACTCATCTCAAGATACTTAACGACAGATCCTTCAGAAACAGTAAAAATAATTCTACCTCCACAATTTAAACATTTGCCAAGAAGAGGCGGTCTTCTGTATGATTCATTGCATTTCACACAACGAAAATTTTGCTGGGAAAATTTCCTGAGGTTTCCTTTTGTGTCCTTCAAAAAATGCTTTTCAATGACAAACCGTGCAACCTCTGATTCATTGACTGCACGAATTTTTACTGCTAGTGCCATTTGCCCATTAAGTTTTTCCTGCATTGAAGGAAGTTCCTTGTACGCAGAACAACTGACTCCAAGATTAATGTTAGAAGTGTTATGAGTAAAGCCGATTCCCTGATACTGTAAATGGGTGTTTACTCTATGCCGTATTTGTTCAATCTTTACATCTTTTGTGTTTTTGTACTCTTCTGCAGCTTCGTATAATTCTAAAGGATATTCTGAAACAACGTCCAAGCCAAGCGCCTGGTCATCTACCTCTGTTGGAATAAGTTTTGAGGTTAAAACAAGGGGCGCATCCATTGTTCTTGCACCTATCCGAGCAGGAAGATACCTTCTTGAGAAGTTAAGAAGACCATCCATTAACAGACTCACGCTTGCTTCGTCACCATCACAGTCCCTTCTCAATGCTGCATGAAACAGTGGATGCGCAAAAAAACCTTGTGTTTTTGAGAAACCTATAATTCTCCCAACAATCCCTGCTGAAATATGAGGTGCAAGGCAAATTGTGAGATGCCCTACTAATTCTTTTTTTGAGCGGAGTTTATAAAATGCAGGAAGCTTGTAGATTCGTTCCAGCATCTCATCAATACAATTTGCTGTTCTAAAAAGAATTTCATCACAAGGCTCGTCTAATGCATCTGTTGCTGCAGGAAGAATAATATCCTGAGGAAATAACTCAATGATCTGTTCTATACTTTCTAATGAATTACCAAATATATCTGTTAGATACCCTAATTTTTTTAGTGACTCAATAGAAGTACCTATCTCTGTTGGACAGAAATGTGTGATTGGAAGTTCACTCATATCGTAGCGGATTGTTCCATCTTTGTTCACATAGAGAGTATGCTTTGCACGAAGAATTCCTTTTCCGAGATATTCTATAACATGATCCTCATTGCTTGTGCCTTTTATTCCTTTTACTAATTTAGGAGAATTTTGAATCCCTATATATGCCAAACATTCTGTAAATTCTTGTAAAATAGGTATCTCCTGCTTTTTGTACTTACGAGCATTGCCGTGATTCCGACATATTTGTGTAGGAATTTTTCCACAAACAATACAAAAAAAATATTGTTTTGTTTTTTGCTGGCATTTTTGGCAGATTTGAAAGACAGTTTCTTTCTGGCACACTTCACACCAATAATATGGAAAGTCTGCTGTAACTTTTTTTGCGTCGATCGCTGATTGAAAGCTTCGTAATCTACCTCCTTCATTGCCAATAGGAAAAAGAATACGTGGTGATCCTGTTAATTCTCTTATTTTTGCCTTCTCAGGACGCCCCATTCTTGCACCGATTGTCATTCCTGCTTTGTCCTTTAACACTATTTTTGAAAAATAGTTCATATTTTCCAAAGCTGTTTTTGTTGGATCGTATTTTTCCTGCACTTTTGCTACATCTTCATATTTTGCTATTCCAAAAGAATATAAGAATGCTTTTGCGTGCTCTTTCTCAATAACTATAAATTCATTGCTTGCTGTCACGTGTGGGATTCCTAATATTTCTATAGTTTTTTTTATAGAATTTGTGTATGATAATGTTATTTTTTCCTCCAGAATTCGTATAT
>JAHFMP010000023.1 GCA_023267795.1 Candidatus Woesearchaeota archaeon
GCGAATCAGCTTTTGGAAGTATTTCCAGATGCAACAGTTTCATATCCTGTCAAGGTGCAGGAAACAATTCTCAGCAAAAATCCTGATGGACTTGCTGTTCATATGAGTATAGGACAAGATCTTTTAGAGAAGAAAAGCAGTATCACAAATGCAATTGCTGCTGCAATAGGGGAATATTATCATGAGTAAACAGTTTTCCAAAGGACAAATTGATACAATCTGGCTTTTTGTATTTTTTCGCTTTATCGTTGTTTGTCTTGTTGCAATTGCAATGGTTATTCTTGTAAAAACATATATTGTAACAGAAATTAATATTCAAGAAACCCATGCACTAATTTTTATGTATAACATACTCAATGAGAAGAATGGGCTTTCTTATTATGATCCAACACTTGAAAGAGTATATGTTGGTACTATTGCTGTTGCTGATTTTCAAAATCCAGATGTGCTCGAAGAGCGACTCAATGATCGCATGAATTATGGAAGTCATACGCTTATTGCTGCACAACTCACTCTTTTTGATGCACAAGGAATTGTGTTAGGAACTGCGTATTACAACAGAGAGTGGTATGAACCATGGATTATTGTTGCAAGAACATTCTGGGAAGGACCTGGATCCACAACAGCATATTTTGAGAATAAAACTGTTTTGTTGCTTGAAAAAGATGGCACAAAAAAGCCAGGAATTTTACAATTTAGTGTGGTGATGCCAAATAGTTAATATGTCTTTACATCTCAAAAATAAATGTAAAATACTGCAAAATAAGAAAGGGATAGAAACAGGACTCACTGATTTTTATGCAACAATTATAATTTTCCTTATTATTCTTATTTTCTTTTTTGTTTTACAAATAAAAACAAACACATCTACATATCACATTACAGGAGAAGAACTCAGCTTCGATGCAACGCAAATTGCATTGGTGTATGCACAAAGCTATGTTGCAACAAGTAAAGGTGAAATGACATTTGCAGATTTTGCTGCATTGGCTGCTGCAGACAGCTCTTTAGAAAAAGAACTTCAAGAAAAAACAGAGCAATTTTTTTCTTCTTTTAATACTGCACTCTCTATTCAACTTGCATGGAAAATAAATAGTGTTGAATCAGAAAACAAACAAACACTTGTTTCTGCAAATAACTATGATGAATTCATTATAGGAAAAGGCTCTATTGGAGCAGCAGAAACAGTCGAGATACCACTTCAAAATCCAGGAGATTTTGTTGAGATTAAGATACAGCCACTCCTCTATGATACAGCATCTATTGTTGCATCGTATGATACAGAAAAATAGCAGGAAAACTAAGAAAATTATGAAACAAAAGAAAATAAAAATACTCTTCGGAAAAAAGGCGCAATTTTTCATGCCTCTCTTTGTAGTTGTCACTCTTATTATTTTTAGTACTCTGTATATTGATCTTCGTGCAAAGGCAAAACAATTTGAAGGAGATGGCAATAGACTTGGAGAGCGGCAAGCAGCTGTTCTTGCTGCTGCCAGTAAAGGAGAAAAAGCAAAATATTATGTTGATGTTGCAGCACAATATGCTTATGCTACAGCAGTGCTTCAAACTACAAAACAAGGATATATTTCTTCTTCAGATTGTGTATTCTATAGAGGGGTTCCTGTTTTGTATGGAGATACTGAAGAAGGAAAGCATGATTGCATGGCATATCATGCTGCATTACAAGAAGCAGTTGAGAAAAAAATTACTGAAAATTTTAATGCTGCATTAACTCCTTATTTGGAAGCATATGAAGAAGTGGATATTCCAGATGATAATTATATAGTATTACTTACAGATGGTTCTGTTCAGGGAATTGCAAAAGAGCCTGTTGAAATTCCAATATTTAGTACAACAAGTGCAAAAGTACAAGAAGCAACAGAGCAACAAATAGATGCCTTAAAAAATTCGTTGTTTGGACTCATTGATATCTGGCCTGTGGAGTATGAGGAAAAGTATGTTACTTCTTGTTTTGGCTACAGGGAAATTGAAGAAGGGAGCAAATACCATGCAGGTGTCGATATCCGGGCACATGGCAATGTTCCTGTTTTGGCAGTGCTTCCTGGAAAAGTAACTGTTGTTGATCCATACAAATTGGGTAGAGTTGTTATTGATCACGAAAACGGAATTTCAACAGCATATCTTCATCTTGATACTATTGCTGTTAAAATAGGCCAATCTGTAGAAAAAGGAACAGTGCTTGGAAAAACAGGAGGAAGAGGGTATAATAGAGAAACAAAAGTGTGGGGACAAAATGCACTTCCAGAACATTTACACTTTGAGGTTATTGATACAAACATACATCAAGTAACAGACAACTATGGGCACAAAGGTCTGCTTCCTGAAAAAAATCCAGATCATGTCAATCCTTTGTGTTACCTTTCTTCTACTTTGGAATATGATTATAATCCTGCAACAGAGAAAAATTGTGTTGCGTGGGGTGGTCCATTAAAATTTTGTGAACTTTATAGAGAACAGACAGGTATTTCTGCAACAACCACTGCAACAGGTACAACAACGTACAAAGCAACTGCATCAACAAAAGCAATGCTCAACCAAATTGACGCAAATTACGGAAAAATAATTGAGCAAGCAGTGATTGGAACAGCTGTTTCAAAGGCACTTGTTATTGCTGTAATTGCAGCAGAATCAAAAAGAGATGATAAAACAGATCCAACAAAAGCAATTCCAGCAGTAGTTCGATTGCTTCAAGATAATATGAACAGATTTACTCGTTACAGCGAGAGTGAAGCATTTGCACTAGCTTCATATAATGGTGGTGCTAGTCTTGTTAATAAGGCAATAGCTTCTACTGGAAAATCAGATCCATCGTGGAAAGAAGTTTCTGCTGCATTAAATCAGG
This sequence comes from Candidatus Woesearchaeota archaeon, assembly GCA_023267795.1. Taxonomy (GTDB): domain Archaea; phylum Nanobdellota; class Nanobdellia; order Woesearchaeales; family DSVV01; genus JACRPI01. Next base: position 2,864 of record JAHFMP010000023.1, read on the forward strand.
AGATTATTGCAGAGGTTTATAGTGAATCGTATTCTTCTTATATTTATGAAAAATATTTTGGAACAACAGAAAAACGAAATGAAAAAATACAAGAGATCCAAAATTATGTTGGAAGAGTGATGAATTATTATTATTATGCAGATGAAAAACAACAAATAAATAAAATAACAGGAATGGACACAAGTATTACTGGTGCACCTAGTGCTAATGAGCAGGATATACAAGAAACAGAGAACAACAAAGCAGAACAAATAGGAGTATATAGTGTTCTTCCTTCTTTTTCTTTTGCAGATACGTATCATCTCGTTGACGAGTATGATGCTATTCAAAAACAGATTCGACTTTTTTATCAAGAGGTTCAAAAATGCCTTGAAGAGGATAAAGAAAAAACAAAAGAAGACTGTATTGTCATTACTCTTGACACTCCAGCATATACATCTTGGCTAACAGAAGAAGAGTGCGAAACTGCTGAAGAAGTATTGTTTTATGATGTGACAGAAACATTTTCACAATGTCTTTCCAGTTCTGATGTTGATTGTACTTGTATTGCAAATTTCAAACAATCACAATATGAGGAAGGAGAATACAGTATTACTCTATCACAAGAGGACAATGGTATGCTTTTTAGCCTTGCTTCCTCTGAGATTCAAACAACTATTCCATTCATGACTTTAGAGATAGAAGGAACTGCAATGGTTTTTGACCAATATACAATCAACATAGATGAGAATAATTTCTTTGGCAGTTTTTCTGTATTAGAACCAAGCAGCCAGCTCTTTCTTTATAAAAAAGATCAGACAACAATTTCAGTAGAAGATGGTGCCTCTTTTTCAACATATGAAAAAATACAATCTCTTTGTGAACTTCCAAAAACAACATCATACAAATTTTGTGTCCAATCTGATACTGTTGTCAAAAATTATGATAATACGCAGAATGCAGTCATTACAGAACCAGTTGTGCACATTTTTTCTTTTGATTTTTATGAGGATGAAAAATAAACAACTCTTTTTCATAAGTTATTTAAACAGTTCTTTTTTCCAAATAGTTATGAAATTTTCATTATTTGTTGTTGCTCTTTGCAGCATTTTCCTTCTCTTAGCAAGCTGTGGAACAGAGCAACAACTCACTGCTATAACTAATGCTACAGCGAATGTAACAGATACAGAAACTGGATGTTCTCTTGACTATAATCCTATATGTGGAAAAGATAGCCTCACTTATCAGAATACATGTTTTTCAAGTCTAAGAAATGTTGCAGTAGAATATATTGGAAATTGCCAGTATACTCTTTGCTCTTTTAATGGGCAGGAGCATTATCTTCTTAACAACATACTTTATTATGAAGATGATAAAGGAAGACCATATATTAATGTTGTTTATGGAACATTTTTCCTTCAAGAAGATGGTAATGGATGGACATATGTCAAAGCAATTAATAAAGAATCATCATACTATACAAACAGAATGCAGGAATATGTAAATGGAATTACTGAATCAGGAAATCAAATTAACTGCACTACGACTACAGATATTCCAGAACAACTAAAAGAATTCTTAAAAACCCATGGAAAGATATTAGAGTTGAAGATAGAAAGCAATGAAGATAAAAAGAATAATACAACAGAAACAAGCACATCTACTTCTTCTTAAAAAATATTGTTTTCGTCACTATTTTTGGACGAAATTACAAAAGATTTATATACTGCTCTTATTCTAAAACATTGTATTTCGGTTACTATTGATTTAGAAAACCGAGGGGTGATGAGAAATGGTTAATATTGTACAAGATAATTTGATGTTGTTTGGTCAACAGCAATTAGTATATCCTATTCAATATTTGGGATCTTACCTCATTGTACTGATCACCAGTTTGATTAAAGCCGGGATTATTATTGCTATAGGCTATTGTATTGCTTGGGCACTTCATTGGGTGGTTAAAAAAGGAATAGATTATTCAAAAATAGATAAATTGCTGCAAAAAAATAATTTAGACAAATCAATAGGCTATGCAAGTGTTTCTCAGTTAGGTGCTGCGCTTGTCAAATGGTATGTTTTTCTTATCTTTTTGGTACCTGCAGTAGGTTTTCTTGCTTTAGGAGAATTAAGTGGATTATTAACAGATATTGTTCTCTGGCTTCCGCACCTTATTGTAGCAGTTGCTCTTATGATGTTTGGCTTAATATTAGCAGACTTTGTTGCAGACAAGATGGGCAAAGCAAAAGGGAAAGCTGTTAAACATCTGAACAATGTGACAAGAGTATTAATCATTGTATTTGTTGCAGTTGTTGCACTCCAAGAAGTGGGTATTTATCTGCGACTTGCAGAAAGCACATTCCTTATTTTGTTAACAGGATTAACATTGGCATTGTCTCTGGCATTAGGCATTGGCTTTGGACTTGGAGCAAAAGAAGAAGCTGCACAGCTTGTTAAACAATGGCGTAAGAAATTTTAATTTTTACTTTTTTTATAGTGACGCTTTCTTACCAGGGAGCGCATATTTTTCATTTTCTTCTGTTATTTTTCCTTCTTTGACAAAAATATTTACAAATTTTTTGATGTGCGCTTCTGGCATGCCTGAGAACCTGCTGATTTCAGCCAATGTTTTAGGACCAGATTCCAAACAAACTAGAACAATATTTCTTGCAAGTGTAATACCATTCCTTTTTATGACTTTGTTTTCTGCAGAGAGATTTTTAATAAGCATGTCAAATTTGTGGAGACGGCCTTGTAAGTCATTGAGAAAGTCTGTCATGTCATTACTGCTTTGGACAAGTTCTTCTGGCTCAAATATTTCAATAGAACTAGGCATATAATCAAAACAAAAATATGTTATTGTGGGAAGATCTTCAAAGTCAAGCTCTATTTCTGCAAAGACACTAAATAATTGGTTCACTTCTTTTGGCTCTGCATAATCTATTTTTCCAAGTATCATTTTTTTTTCTTCATTTCTTATTTTTTCAACGTACAATGTAAGAGTTTCCTGAATATGTTCTTTTGGTGCACCAAGCATTTCAATAATTACACGAGTTTTTATCCATTGTTTCATTATTCTCAGAAAACAGGGTTTTTTTATATATGTTGTGCTTTTTGCGTTACTAAAAATATGTTGAATGAGAGAAGAAAAAGAATAATGATATAATTGATTATTGCTGCAAATTTTGAAAAAGATTCAGTAAGGCTGATTATTGGTTGTCCCACTACTGCACCAGTGACTGCAGTTAAAAGAGATTTTTTCTCAGAAAAAGTTGCATTTGGAGCAAGCTCTGTTAATTCTTCTTTATTTGCATATAAAACAAGAGACTTTGTTGCAACAACAGTGTCATTTTCTAATAGAGTGAGAATAATGTTGTTCTTTCCTTCTACAAGAGACGCATTAAAGAAAAAAAGTTGTTTTCCTGTGAGAGAAACATTCCTCTTCTGCCTATTATCCATATCATCAATAATAATAATGTATGCACCATTTCCCTCTATTTCTGTAAAAAGTTCTGTTGTTTCTTTTAGTTCTGTTGTTAGTGTTTCAAAGGAAAGAATATGTGGATATGTCTGCTTTTCTTCTACAATAGTTATTTGATCCCCGACAATTTGCATTTCTGCTTTGTATTCCTTCAATGTTTTTTGTTGGTCTTTCTGAATTTGAATCTTTATTTTATATGTTCCTTGTTCGAGACTATTATATGTATTGCTGAGAGTTATTTTTTGCTCCTCTCCAGAATGAAGGTTTATTGTTTTTTGGTTTTCAAAAAAATCTCCTGCATACGCCTTTGGGCCTCTGTAGATTTTACTGGACACTTTGTAAGTATGTGATTCTGTATCAAGATTATGGATAGTGATATTACCTGTTACAGAATCAGTTGTTTTTGCGATTCCTGGGAGTGATATACTATGATACTCACTTGTCTGTTCTTCTTGACTGCAACGATCTTTGTTGATGCCTTGTATTGGTATTTTTTGTTTTTGTGTTGTGCTCAAGCCTTGGAGTTCAAGAATCCACTGCTCTTCCTGATCTGGAAAATCACTGCAATAATATTTCAAAACAACAGGAAGAGTTACTGTTGTTTCTGCAAAACTCTTGTCCATTGTTACTTTCGTGGTTTCTGATGCAACCTTATCATCATTATCTTTTATAAAAAGACGAAGTGTTCTTTCTTTTTCAGCATAAGTACTAAGATTTCCAGTGTAGACAGTAATTTTTATTGGAATAATGTCTCCTGTTTTTGCAATTCCATCTGTACCCAAATATACGTGATCTATTACAAGTGTTGCATCTTCCTGGTTTTGATTCATCACAAGAAAAGATGCTTGCGCTTCGTTATTGTTTATATTTTCATCAAAACATGTTGTTTCTATTATGCTTGCATGAAGAGTATAAAATGCATATTCTTTTTTTATTTTAGGAGTCCAGTGCTTTTTTGACAGTGACGATGTATTTGTTGGTTCTTTTGCAACATCTCCATTTGCTTCCTCAATAAAATAAGTAATGACAAACGGAACATCTTTATTTTCGATATTTTCTGCTATCTCAAATGAAAAATCCACTTGTTTTTTATTCACGTAGTGCGTTTCATTCATAGATATTGAGAGCGAGCTATCACAAGCAAGTGTAGAAAGATCAATTACAGAAACATTTGTGCAAACAAGATTATCATCCAATATTTCTTCTGTCAAGTTTGCAGTAACTGAACCACAAATAGTATAATTTCCTTGCTCTGAAAAAATAAGAGAGCCTGTATTTTTTGTCCGATATCTGCTTATATTCTCAAAGAGTATTGTTTGATTGATAATTAGTGTTTCATTCAAAAATACCGTGACAACGAGAGTTGCTGTTATCTTTTCCTCTTGTTCATTATCAATTCTGAAGAGCTTTGTATATGTTTGATTAACATATAGTATTGTGTCGAGAAGAGTACTGATACCAACTACATTTCCATCTCCGCTTTCTTCACTCTCATCAATATCTTCAGTATCTTCACTATTACTACTATCCCCACCATCTTCAGTATCTTCACTATTTTCAGAAGAAGCTTCTTCATTTGTTTGATTTTCTTCAAGTAGAGTGTTTGTCTCTGTTGTATTTATTTGTTCAATACTATTTTGTGCACCTGGAGTTCCGTTACTTTGTGTGCTAACAAACCAACCAGAGGCATTTTTCTCAATACTCTTTCCTTCCACAACAAAAGAAGAATCATATGAAACTCTGTCAAGGAGTTTTTTTTCTGGATCATACAAAAACACTGTATCTCCTGTATTACCCAAATTATTTCCAATGGTTGCACCAACACTATAAACACTTGCATTGATATTGCTGTAATTAAAATATTCTTCTACTATCAGTGAATAGGAAGTATTCCAATACTGAAGTGCAGTGAGAGAATCATTACCTGCTTCATCACCAAGAATATACAAACTCAAATTCATAAATCCTTCAGTATATATTTCTACAAACTCATGATTATTATCATCTCCATCTGGATTAGGAAACAGCTCATTAATAACCTGTGCCTTTGCATATGAGCAGAACAAGAGCACACTAAAACACAAAAAAATTATTTTTTTCATGTACCAAAACGCACTGTCATGCTTTTTAAAACAAGCAGTTTATACATTGACATAATGTTAATGAATAATTTCATTCAAAATTTTCTTTTTTATATAGTTTTTTCTCTAAGCCTGCTATTTTTCTAACTCTTGCTGCAAACGGGTAATCTCTTCTTCTGGATTAATATTTGTCTCTATTTTATTTGCAATAAGTTCAATGCGAGAAAACATTTCATTCTTTGATGCACGGCCAGCTACTTTTATCATTTCACCTAACAAATCTGTCTTTATTTTATCAAAAAGTTCTGGCGCTGTTCTGTAGAGTAAGATCTCTTCATCACTTTTTTTCAAGAGCTGCTGCATTTGCTGACCAAAGAAAACAACACGGATATTGCCACTGCCATCATCTAAATACACATTCATAACATAACCATATTCTGGTTTGATAATGCCATGTTCTGGACACTGAAAGCCAATTTCCTGCTGTTTTATTCTTTTTCTGCAAACAGGACAGCGCTCAAAGAATTTTGGCTCAAAAACCTGCACGATAGTACCGAGAATTTCAACATTGCTCTCTGCTTCAGTTAAATCCTTAACTGCTTTTCGTATTATATTTATTGGCTGCATCTTGATTTCTGAAACTGTTTTTCCATCTGGATTTCTCAACACTTTTGTTCGCTCGTTCAGATGAATTTCCAATACTCCCCTATTTTCCCTGACAGAACTATCAATAATTGCAACAACATCATTTTCACTAAGCTGCTCCATTTCTTTTGTTTGATCATGCCAACATGTTACTCTAATAGTACCTGTTTCATCACCAATAATGAAAGAACCAACTTTCCCTTTTCTCTCAGATGATTGAAATTCATGCACATCAAACTTTCTCAGTACTTTTCCAAGAACTTCTCCTATTTTCATTCCTGCATAAAGATTTTTTATTTTTACATGCTGTTCTGGAGAGACTATATCTACTTTTAATTCATTTGCAAGAATGTGTGCTGCACCCTCTTTTGAAATAAGACCTGATAACTCTGCCATTTTTTCTTGAATTTGGAGTTCTATTGCCTCATGAGAGAGTCCTGTTTTTGTTTCTATCTTCTGTAGAAGTATTTCAAAAGGAATTTTTATCATAGAAACAGTAGATTATCTATAATATAAAAAGGTGATTATTTTCTGCATTTGTTTATTTAAGTTATTCTTTCGAAACATATTTAAATTTTCTTTCTCAAAAACAAAGCAGTGCCATGAAAAAGAGAAAAAAGAGATTAAATAGAATATATTCTTTCCTGCAATGCTTTTTTCTAATTTACATGCTAATGCTTGTCACTGCAATTTCCGGAAATGGTGCAGAGATTGATGCAACTGTTAAGAAAAGTATTGAGGAAAATGGCTACGCTGATGTTATTGTCTTTGTACAAACAACATTGCCTTCAGAAACAGAAAAATTAACATTCAAAGAAAAGAAAAAAGCAATTAAAAAACAGCAGCAAAATGTTCTTGCACAGCTTGAAATAGAAAATATTGAAGATACTTCACTGACGACAAGTTCTGTTGATTTAGATTCTCTTGCCAATCATGATATTGATCTGGTACTTGAACAAAAATATGATTACATTAATGCATTTAGTGGAATATTGACAAAAGAAGGATATGAAAAACTTGTATTAGAGAATGCAATTATTGGTATTTATCCCAATGAGCAACTGACGCTTTTTCTTGATACAGCAGTTCCTTTTGTCCATGGAGATTTTGCAGAAGGGATAACAATGAATGAGAGTACAATCAATGGAGAAGGAATAGGTATATGTGTTGTTGATACAGGTGTAGATATAACACATAATGATATTTCTGCGAAAATAGTAGATCAGTATTGTTATTGCTCTCAAGGATCTGGATGCTG
>JAHFMP010000024.1 GCA_023267795.1 Candidatus Woesearchaeota archaeon
ATATAAATTTCCCAATTTGTATCTGGCATTACTGAGAGCTAAGAGCAGTGCACTATGTTGTGCCGGAAAAAGGTTGATGCAAAGGTCATATTTTTTTCTCCTTACTTCTTTTAGTGTCTCTAGGAAATCCAAACTCAAAATATCATCCTTATTTCTTTTTATCACACTATTTATTCTTGTATCTCCTTCGAGTAAATCTCCATTTCCTTTATAACAAAGGTAATTTATTTCTGCTTTAGGAAATTCTTTTCTAAGTGCTGTGAGAAATGGAGTTGTCATTATTATGTCGCCAATCCCTTGAAGATTAATGAGGAGTATTTTGTTTATCATGTTTTTCTCTATTGCTTCCTTACCACTTAAATAACTTGGAATCAACAAGAGAAAACAGCAGAAGTCTATAGCCTTTTTTACACTTTTTTTGAAATTATTTTTTATATAATTTTCTATGTCCATTTTATTCTTCCTCTATATCATATCCTAAATCATTATGCGCCCAATTCATTGGTCGTTTGCCAGTTTCCATGAGCTGTTTCAGAATTCCTATAAACTTTTCTCCTACTTTTTCTCCATACACATTAGGCTGCCTTATCATTTCCTTACGTAGATTTTCATTATTACAAACAGCATCTACTGTCCTTGCAAAAAAAGATCCATTTATTGGAGGAACAAGTACGTTATTTTTTACTAATGTCAATGTTTCCGGGCGATCTGTATTAAATCGTGCAGTCATACATGGTTTATGCAGCAAATTCATATCTTCTTGAACTCCTCCAGAATCTGTTAGTGCAGCAAGGCAGTGTTCTGATTGGTAGAATTCCAAAACATTTCCAAACTCTGGCCAGAGTGGAGTATAGAGAAAGTTTTTATTCTCTTTAAGGCGCTCAAAGATGTACATAAGTTTGTATCTTTCCAGAGATTCTCTGGTTGTATTCATCTCTACAAAACAAATCTTGTGCCCTTTTTCAACAAGTTCTTTTACTCCTTTCACTATTGCTTCTGTTCTTCCTTTTATCTGGTTTTCTTTTCTGTGAATGTCCATACGAATCCAAGCATCGTTTTCTAATTGCGGATATTCTGTAAAAATACTCTCTGTTGGCTTTTCATGTTTTCTTGCTTCCAGTGCTTCAACAACAACACCACCTGTTATCCATACTTTTTCTTCAGGGTGTCCTTCTCTTAAAAGATGTTGTCTGTTTAATTCCAATGGTGCAAATAAATATTCACATCCTTTTGAAGCAACAAACGTATCCCATTGCTCTGGAAACGGTTCATTTGTTTGAAGGTGCCATTGATCTGTATACTGTCGCTCAATAAACTCTTCTGTTGTCACTTTTTCTGCCTCTCTCATTACTATTGGTGTCATTGATCGCAATCCTGCTTCATTGTGAATTGCTTTTTCTTTCCTTGTAAACATCCATGCAGCAGAAACTGTTGCTGTAAGAATTGTATCTCCTAACACCACAGGCATTGCTGTAACTGTTGGCCATTTTTCTTTCATATATTTTGCAAGCCATGCTGTTTTTGTAAATAGTTCTGCTGCTTTTTGCGCAAGATCCCCCCGAATATTAAAGTCCACTGCTATTTTTTTTGCATAATCAAATTCTTGTGCACCATATGTTAATGTTGTGTCATAATGTTGATTGGAATTTAAGATAATGTAAGGAACTCCAGCTTTTTCTGCTTCTATGACTGATCCATAAAATTTGTAGAAACATGGCTTTGTTCCAATCACAAAAATAAGAACCCACTGTCGTGTCTTTTGTGCATCATCCATTATCTTTTTTATTATTTCTTCATGCAATATTATTGGAAGATATATTGGATTTGCATTTATTTCTTTCATTATTTTACTTCTCCATTATGGAATTCTCATTTTTTCTAATGCAATAACAATGTCTTCAGGTGTGACAAGATCAATACAACTTGGTTTTTTGTCTGTTGTCTGCTTATAGCAACATAAACAATCACTTTCTTTGTACACTTTTTCTCCTAAACCAAACATTTCAATCTCCCAAGGAGATGTTGGCCCAAAATAGGCCAATGTTTTTTTGTTTAATGCCAATGCTATGTGCAACGCAAGAGAATCTGATGTTATTATTTCATGACATTGATTGATAATGGCTGCAAATGCTCTGATATCCCCAATTGGTTCGATAAAAATAATATTTTTTTCTGGACATGCTTCTTTTATCTTCATATTTCTTTCTTTTTCATCAACGCCACCTAATAAAAATAAAATATTTTTATTATCTTTTGCAAGCTGATGGCAAAGCTTTGCTGTACTCTCAATACTCATCATTTTGAGAAGCCATCGTACTCCTGCACCAGAATTTATTCCTATCACATTATCTTTTTCGGTTATTCCATATGTCAGAAGGAGTTTTTTCCCGTATTCTTTTTCCTTTTCATTGAGTATGAGCATTGGTTTCCTGTCTTTTGTTGCTTCAATACCAAACATTCGTGCATATATTTCCTGAAATGTCAGTCTGTTTGCTGCTTTTCTTTTGTCTGCTTCCTGCTTTCCTCCTTGTTCCTCTGGTCTTAATATCCCCATTCCAAACCAAAGCGCTACATCTTCTGTATACGTTTTTTTTCCATCTTCTGCATATGCTCCTTGAAACTTTTTAGCGTGATGTTTTAGCTCTGCTGCAAACTCGCAAACATCTTGTTCATCATCCAATGAAATAATCCAGTCAAATGCTTTATTTTTTAGAATTTCTCTCTTGCTCCATACTACACTTTCATCAATGAAGGAATTACAAAACAATATTGGTTCAGGTGTTTCTTTTGTCAGCCATGTAATATGACATCCTTTATACTTTTCTTTTAATCCTCGTGCAATAAATGTTGTACGGAGAACATCACCTAATGCACCAAGTTTGATGATAAGTATTTTCATTTTTTAGTTCCATTCTTTTCTTTCCAATAATTCTGGATTCTCTTTCAGATATAGCACTGTTCTGCGAATTCCTTCTTCAATCGATGTTTTTGGAGACCATCCAAGTGTTTGGAGTTTTGTAATATCCAAATGCACTAATGGGCTGTCTCCTTTCCATCCTCTGCTGCCTCCTGTGCAGTTGTATTTTACATTCTTGAGCTCAAGCTCTTCGCAAATAATATCTGCTACTTTCAGAACGTTCATGAATTCTGTGTGGCCAAGATTGAAAATGTTTTTCTGTGCTTTGAAATTTTTTATTGCAAAGAAAATTCCTTCAACTCCGTCGCAAACATAAAGATAGGATTTTTTTTGGTTGCCATCTCCAAGCACTTCTAGTTCATTTGGATTTTTTTTGAGCTTTTTCATGAAATCAAAAATAACACCATGTGTATACCGCTCACCGATCCAGGAAACAAAACGAAAAATAAAGCATTGCATATCATAATACTCGCAATACGCTTGAATCATTGCTTCTCCTGCAAGCTTGCTTGCGCCGTAAAGTGATGTTTGAATTAATTCATTATTCTCTGGTGTTGGAAATGTTTCTGGCTCTCCATACACTGTTGCAGAACTTGCAAATGCAATTTTCTTTACATTATTTCTTCGCATTGCTTCCACTACATTCCATGTCGCTATTGTGTTTTGCTCAAGATCAACTCGTGATTTTTGTATTCCACCACGTACATCTGCATTTGCCTGGAGGTGAAAAACAAAATCATGTCCCTGCATCTCTTGCTCAAGTTTTTTTAGATCGAGTGTATCTCCTTTTATGATTTTGAATTTTGGATTATTGAAATGGTGTTTGATGAACAATTCTTTTCCTGTACAGAAATTATCGTAAACAGTAACACTATGCCCTTCCTTAATAAGCCTATCCACAATATGGCTTCCAATAAAACCAGCACCGCCAGTGATAAACGCTTTCATCAATTCTCCACCTTATTTTCTTGCTTTTTGATATATTGAACAGCATCATAGAGATCTTCTGCAACATAGTCTGGAACAACTTCATCACCTGATCCACTCTGACCACCAAATCCTGTTTTGACTAAAATACCCTTTATCCCTACTTTTTGTCCTGCAAGAATATCACGTCGCATATCACCAATTGTCCAGCATTTTGATGGAGTGAGGTGATGGTCCTTTATTGCTTGTTCAAATAATGCAGTTGCTGGTTTACGACAAGAGCAAGAAACATTGTATGGTACAACAATTCCTTTAGGATGATGCGGACAAAAATATTCTGCAGTAATATGAATACCGTTCTTATTGAACTGTGCATGAAGAAAATCTCTAAAAGCAAAATACTCTATTTCTGTAAAAATTCCATTTGCAATCCCTGCTTGATTAGTAATTATGATAATTTTAGTTTGTTTATCTAACAACTGTAAAGCTTCAATAACAAGCGGATAGAATTCAAAATCTTCTATTTTATGAACAAAACCAGCATCTTTAATTAAAACACCATCTCTATCGATAAGTAGTGCTTGAATAGTTGTCATTTATTCACCAGTGGATTTAGATTTTAGCTTATTTGCTAACCATTCTTTTTTCTTTTCATAAATGTAGGAAGTAAGCAAATGCTCAAAAATAAGATGTGCATCTTCGCACCGCTGATAACTTTTTTCAGGAAAGTGAAGCACTGCATCGCATAATGCTTTCATCTTACCTCCTTCAAAGCCAAGAAAACCTATTGTCTTTGCATTCATACCTTTTGCAAGCTTGATTGCATTTACTACATTTGCAGAATTGCCAGAAGCGCTAATGCCTATAACAACATCTCCTTCTTCGAGATGATGGCGCAATTGTTGTACAAAAACATCATCATAATGCGTATCATTTGCCAATGCAGAAAACATAGTCATGTTATCATTCAATGACATTACTTTAAACCTTTTTTCTCTCATGTCATAAACATTATCTAACGTCCCTTTCCCTAAATCACAGGCAAAATGAGAAGCAGTTGATGCACTGCCACCATTGCCAAAAATAAAAACCTGCTTGTTGTTTTCCCAAGCGTCCAATAAGATGTTTGCAATTTTTTCAAAATCCTCTGCAGAAACTTGTTGTAATCCTTCTTCTAACTTTTTGAAATACTCTTCTCTGAATTGTTTCATAAAAAACCTCCTCCTCTTATTTATCTCCAACGTGAATTATCTTACTTCCCTGTGTATCGAACATGAATGGAATATGCTCTAACGGTAATGCCGCAATAACACGCTCTTTTTTTTCTTCAGGACAATAAAAGAGTAAAAATCCACCACCACCTGCACCGAGAAGTTTGCCGCCTGTTGCCCCTGCAGCGAGAGCTGCCTTATAATAAGAATCAATATCATCATTTGTAATAGCACACGCAAGTTCTCTCTTCAAAACCCAACCTTTATGCAGTATTTCACCAAATTGTGTAAAATTATCATTGTTCAAGGCATCACGCAATTCCATTGCAAGTTTTTTCATTTTTTGGAGATTTTCAAACTTTTTGCTATCTGTTTCTGTATTTTTCTTTTGCTCTGTAAGCACACTCGCTGTTGATCTAGTGACACCTGTGTAAAATAAGAGAAAATTTTTCTGTAATTGTTTTTTTGTTTCAGCATTGCAAACAATAGGAATCACATCAACTGTTTCATCTGAATTAAATTGAATATAATTTAAATTGCCATGGCTTGCAGCATATTGATCCTGTTTTCCGATTGGCTCTCCTAAAATATCTATTTCAATTTTAGATGCTTCTCTGGCAAGACGCTCATGTGAGACGAATTTTCCTTTATATGCATACAACGCATGAAGCAAGCCAACAGTAAATGTGCAGGAACTACCCAATCCAGTTCCTGATGGAATATCTGCAATACTAGTTATTTCAATGCCTGATTCAATTCCAACAAGGCGCAATGCTTCTCGAATTATAGGATGCTGTATCTTTTCCTGACTATCAACAAACTCTGTTTTGGAATATTTAAGAAGAATTTTATTTTTATCAAAGTACTTGTGGACTGCAATATAAACATATTTGTCAATGGTCGTACTTGTCACACAGCCATATTCCTTTCCATAAAAAGCATGGAGATCTGTACCACCACCTGCAAAACTTATTCGAAACGGTGTTCTTGATATAATCATAGATAATTACCTTCTTTGTTTGGCAGGCCAAAAATATACCCTGCTTTTAGATCTTCCTCTACTTTTTTTAATCGATCCAATGTACCAACATCTTTGATATATTCTTCTGTAATATATCCATGAATATGTGTTCCTTCATTGACGAGTTTTGGAAATATTTGTTTTCCAAAATCTGAGAAAGTTAATGGAACCTTTTGGAGGAGTGTTGGCTTCATAACATACAAACAGGAGAGATTCAGTGGTCTGAAAGAATCTCCTTCTTTTGCACGGAATATTCTTATCAGTTTATTTTCATTATTAAGCTCCACTAGATCACTATCAAATGGATGACTGGACTCATGGACTAACAATGTTGCTTCTGCACAATGCTTTTTATGATAACGTGCCATTTGCAATAGATTAACATTAAGAATTTCATCCCCAAAAATCACAAAAAAATCATCATTGCCTATTAATTTTTCTGCGAGCTTTACTGCACCTGCTGTTCCCATCTCCTCTGTTTCTTTAGAGTATTGGATGTGCACTCCAAACTCTTTGCCATTTTTGAAATAATTTTCAATGACTTCATGCAAATAATTTGTGCACATAATAATTTCTGTGATTCCATACTTTCTTAATAGTAGGACGTGCCACTCGAGAAGCGGTTTGTTTCCTACTTTGACCATTGGCTTTGGAATATCTTTTGTCAAAGGCATTAATCGCGTGCCTTTACCGCCTGCAAGAATAACTGCTTTAAAAGAAATTCCAGCATTCACTTCGTTCATGTGGAAATTCTGTCTGCTTTCTTTTTCCATCTTATCATCCATTTGTTTAGTATGAACACTTCATACTGTAATATGAGTTTTTTTGTGTTATATAAAGGTTGTGGATCAGTGTTCTAGTCGTTCCACAAGGTTTATATAGATAGTATGACTGAGTATGAACATATGCGAAAAGAAAAGATTACCATTAGTGTTGATAAACCATTGTTGGAGATGATTGATTCCACAATAGACAATGTCCGAGTTACTTCCAGGAGCCAAGCAATCAGTGTGTTGTTGCAGCAGGCTCTTGAAAAACAGTATATTACAAAGGCTATTATCTTGTTGCGGACAAGCCATATTCCACTCCTTTTTCATACTGTTGAAGGCAAAACAGTTCTCGAAAAACAGATTGCTTTTTTGCAGGAAAATGGCATTACAGATGTGTATTTGATTACAGGAAACCATTATCAGTTGGAGACTGTGCAATCTGTGTTTCGCAAGCATGATCTCGGCTTTCATTTGATTTTAGAGAAAGAACAAAAAGGGAATGTGCATGCTTTGGCATTATTGCGAGATGAGTTACACAGTAATTTTGTGTTGTTGAATGGCGATACATTAAATCTTTTTTCTTTGAAGAAAATGATTCATTTTCATTTGCATGCAGATAAAGTGGTGACGATTGGATTGGCAATTTCTTCTTCTTCAAAAGGATATAACACTGTCGAGCTTGAAGGAGATCAGATTGTTGCGTATAAAAAAAATATTGCCAATGCTTCAAGTGTGATTGATGCAGGAATTTATATTTGCAAGCCGACATTATTTTCGTCTTTCACGAAGAATACTGCTATACTGGAACGAGATGTTCTACCAAGACTTTGTTCTGGAAAACATGCACAGGGTTATTTTACTTATGGAGAGTATAAGCATTTTGGAGAGTAGATTTTGTAGCTACTTAGATTTTTTCAATAATCACTTACAAAATTTGATATAAAACTTCTACTTTTTTCGCAGCTTGCGTCATTATTCTTAACATTGTTTGCCTGAGATTTTCTGCTTCTGATGATCTTCTGTAGTCTTTTCTTCCATCAGCAAATTCTCTTGGAATGTTAAGTGTGACCATTGCTTCTTTTCTTGCAATGTAGATTGCCCCTCTTTGATCATCATACACATAGCTTTCTCTCAACCCAAATTGGGGAAGGATTTGTTCTCGCAATTGTCGCATCACTTCTTCTTCAAACGGTCCTTTGAGTTGTGCTAACAAATCTGAATTCAATGTTTGCACTCCATTTCGTATTTCTCCTGTCAAAACATTATATGCAATAATTCCATTTTCTACTAAAAGAAGATATGGATGTCTCTGGACAGCAGGATTTGTTGCAAGCGTTTCATCTAAGCCATACTCTTGCATAAATTCGAGATTCTGGTCTAGTGATGATCCTGTTAAGACAACAACATACGGTTTTCCAGGAGTTCCCATCTCTCTTGTCAATGCTTTGAATTCATTTCCCCATGCTTGTTTTCCATCTTTGAGGACACCATCCCTATCTGAGATGATGTGGGTAATTCCTCGTTCTCCTGCTATCATGTAGAATTCTTTAAATGCTGCGAATGTTTCTAAATCAGAGACATGACCACCTAATGCGGTAACTCTTTCTTTTACTTGATCTTGTGCATTTGCTGGTGCTCCTATAAATCCTAATCCAGGTGTTTCAAGAAATTTAAGATCCTTGATTCCATCTGCTATGGAAGCGATTTGCGCGAGTGGAACTATAAACTGTTCTGCAAAAACAGGAACTGCATGACCTTTATCGAGAATGTATGCATCAACTGCTGCGTTATCTGTACATAAAGTAATATAATCTATTTCCATTGTTTAGAGAGAAGTGGCAATTGGTTTATAAAATTTTTTTATTTTCTCTGAATAATTTTATAAATTATTGTCTGTTACCGTATTTTCATGATTGAGGAGAAAATTGTTGTTGTTGGAATGGGACAGTATGGAATAGAACTTCTTGAACCAACGCTTGCAATGTTGAAAAAAGAAATGAGAGCAGAGGTTATTGCAACTGTAGATATCATAGATAGACCAAATGCAGATTGCTATACAGAAGTTGAACATCGAAATCGCCATCCTGACCAAGATCTTAGTGATCTTCTTTCCGATCTTAAAAATATGGATCCTATTGTCATTCTGGGGCATAGTAATGATTGTCACGCTCCTGATGCAATTAGTCTTTTAGATAATAACTATCGTGTTATGATTGAAAAACCATTTGCTATTTCTGTTGCGGAGTTAGATATGTTACAAGGATGTATAGAAAGACATCCATCTAATGCTGTATTGCTTGAATATTATCTTATGATGAAATCTGCGCCAGTTCTTATTGCAGCAGGTTTGATAAATCCTTGCAATTTTTATGATGAAAAAGTGGGTGTTATTAATACAGTGGGAAAAATTGCTGGACAAGGATGGGAAAATATTCATAACAAACTTGAGGAGCTCATTGGAAGACCTCTTGCAATCTACCTCGATATTCTTGAAGGAGAGAAAAAAGAAAGAGGAACAGGAAGAGTTGACCATCGCGGACAATATCTTGTTGATTTGAGAAAAGGTGGTGGCATGCTTCAGGATTTGGGGGTTCATGGTTTAAGTATTCTTTTTGCTTTAGAAGGATATATTGGAGTAATAGATCCAGAATTTAGCAACGGAATAGTTCGTGTTGCACGTTCAAGAGAATATTTAGACTACGCGGAAAATCTGGGCATTGATGATATCTTTATTGGAGAGTCTTATGCAGAACTTGATTTTACAACAGCAATTGGAGTTCCTGTTTCTGTTCGTGTTGGAAAATATGTTTTAGATAATAAAAATCAACGACGTCTTATTATTGTTGGTGATCAAGGTGTGTTGCATCATGATCTTTCTACCTGTCAACTTGCGATTCATCAAGGAGATAGATCTCTTGGTGTTCTCTTAGAAGCGCCAAAACTGCCAGACTCAAAATATTATCCTGTTATACGAGCAGGATTAGAACTCCTTCAGAATAATAGTTTGTATCAAGGATTTGATCCGACCACTGCAGCATTGAATGCACAAAAACTTGTTCTTTTTGCTTTGAGGAAAGCATATCAAATGGGTTGAGCAACAATGACATTTAGCAGAAAATATTCTACTTGAAAAAATAGCAGTATCTCTGAATATAGAAAATCAAATGACGGTTACTAAAGCAAATAGCCAAATCTTAATAACTCCTTGTTATTTCTTTATCTTTATGGACCAAAACAATTGCTTTGTCTGTGGGACACTTTCAAAAAAAACAATTCACGCAAAAGAATCAGCAATG
>JAHFMP010000147.1 GCA_023267795.1 Candidatus Woesearchaeota archaeon
TTTTCTAATTTCCTTGATTTTTTCTCTCCCCTCATTAATTAAGGGGAGAGAAAAAATCAAGTGAGCGTATTTGGGCGGCGGAAAAATCAGAACAATATTTTTGTCCTCTACTAATACGGTCATTCACGCGAAGCATATAAAATAGGGATTCCACTAAACCTTCAAACTCACAACCTTACTCATATTATCAGCAGTCATACTCACACCATACAAAGTATCTGCTTCTGAAATAAGCCCATCGTTGTGAGAAATAATAATGTACTGCGCCTTATCACAATATTTTCGAATCAATTTAGCAAGTTTGTCAGAATTCATTTTATCAAGTGCAGCATCTACTTCATCAAAAACATAGAAAGATGCTGGTTCATACTCCTGAATAGCAAAAATAAAGGCAAGTGCAGTCATTGTTTTCTCTCCACCACTAAGGCTGCGGATATCCATGAATTTCTTGCCAGTAATGCGAACTTTGATAGAAATACCTGCATTGAAGAGATTTTTTTCATCTTCAATTTCCAAGAATGCCTGACCTTTTGTAGAGATCGCAGAAAACATATTTTGAAAATGTTGATTGACAATAGTAAATGTATTCATAAACAACTCTTTTTTCTTTGTCTCAATTTCATTCATCATAACAAATATTTCATCCTTTTCTTTCATTAAAGAATTCTTTTTTTCAACAATGGAATTGTACTCCTCCTCAACTTTAGCATAAATTTCAAGAGCTTTGAGATTGACATTCCCAAGCCTCTGTACAATTCTTTCAAATTCCCAAATTTCTTTCTTGAGGTCTTCTTCATTTTTATCAGTATGTAATGCAACACCTTCATATTGCAGAAATTCTTCTTCCATTCCTGAAATTTCTGCACTTACCCTAGCATGTTCAATGCTCACAACATTTTTTTTTTGTTCAACAGATCGAACATGCTCTTCTAAGATAATAATTGAATTTTCTACTTTTTGCAATTGTTCACTCAACACATCACGATGTTTAAAGAGATCTTTAAAGGCACCATAAAACTCTTTTTGTATGCGCTCTTTTTCCTTCAAATCTGTTTCCTGTGTCTTAATAAATTTCTGCAATTGAACAATTTCTGCAGAGAAATCTGTTTGTTCTTTTTCATGCTGTTTCACTATTTTAGAGATGTTTTCTTTTTCAGGAGCAAGAATATTTGTGATTTGCATACTACTATTGCGAATTGCACCATCGAGTTCTATAAGTTTTTGTCGGAATTCTGATTTTTTCTGCTCAAAAGTATTTAACTCTGCGATTAATAATGGGTTTCTAAGCATGGAAATTTTATCGCGTAATTGTTGTTTCTTGATTTTTGCATCGGCAAAGTCTTTATTATAGACGCTAATCTGTTGTTGCAATTTCTCCAATTGCCTGTCAAGAGCTTTTGTCTGTTCTTCCATATCTTTTTTTGCTTTTTTTGTTGCATCTAAATCATCAGAATCCAAATGCAATGATTTTTCCTTAGAAATAATATCTCCCTCAAGAGTTGCTTTAAATTCACGAAGTCTGGTAATATTTTTTTCCAAATCATTTCTTTTTTGTTGCAATAGTTCTACAAGACGCTGACTTTCTGCAAATCCAGTTTCCATTTCCTTAATGTTCTCAATGACTTCCTTTTCCTGAAATCCCATGCTTCCTTTTTTCCGTTCCCTATAGCCTCCCTGCATAGCACCACTGAGTTCAATAAGATCACCATCAACAGTTGTCATACGAACTGCTCCAATACCAATGCGGCGCGCTACTGTAATGTTATCAACTATAATTGTATTGCCAAAAACATAAGAAAACACAGATTTAAACTTTGTTTCATGAGAAACTAAGTCAGTTGCTAAGCCATGAACTCCATTACCAGTTGCAAGCGTCTTTGCCTGAGAATCAAGAGAAGCAGGCTTTATCTTATTTAGTGGAAGAAATGTTGCAATACCCAACTTTTTATTTTTGAGGTAGTTGATACAATTTTCTGCAGTTTTATCATCAGCAACAACAATGCTTTTTAGTTTAGGACCAGCAGCAACCTCTAATGCAAGAGTATATTTACTGCTAACATGGCCTATTTCAGAAAGCAGACCATAGATAGTTCCTAATTTGGATCCCAGGCCTAAAATACTTTGAATAGCAATATTTCCAGCTGTACTTTCTCTCACGCGAGTTTGTCGTACTTCAAGTTTCGCAAGCTCGTCTTGTACTCGCTGCATTTTTTCTCTGGCAACTGCAAATTGCGCTGCAATTGCTGCATCCTCTTGCAAAGCATTATTGAGTTCAAGTGTTGCTTTTTTGAATTCCTGCTTCATTTGCTTAAGTGCTTCAATTTCTTCCTTGTTTTGCTTTTCCAAAACAAGAACTTTTGCAACTCTTTCATCAATAGTATGGATTTGATATTCTATCTTGTCTTTTTGCCGCAAAAGATCCTGCTGTTGTTCGCGCAAAACCTGAACTTCTTTCTGTTTATCTTCACTAAACGTATCAAGTTTTTCTATTTCCTTGTCAATTGTTTCAGAACCTTCCATACGATTCTTTTTCCTGAATGAATCAATCTTCTCATGAATTTGCGCCGTCTCTTTACTAATTCGCTGTTT
>JAHFMP010000148.1 GCA_023267795.1 Candidatus Woesearchaeota archaeon
GATTGGATTATACATTCTCGCAGCTGTTGGTTTTTTATTGTCTCTTTACTCTTATTTCATTGACAAAAAGGTTGCTGCAAACAAAAAATACAAAGCAGCATGCGATATAGCGGATAATATGTCCTGCACAGATGCGGCAAAAAGTAAGTATGCTGCAGTTGGCGGTGTGCTCAACTCTGTGAAAGGTATGATTTTTTATCCTCTTCTTGCATTCCTTACGTTTCTTGGATTTTCCTCACTTGTTTTTTTTCTTGCTGTAGGATCTGTGCTCATGACATTTTATCTTGCATATGCAAGCTACATCAAACTTAAAAATTATTGCCTTATCTGCACCTCAATTTATCTGGTGAACCTTGCTATTTTTCTTGCGAGCTATTCCTGGCATTTTTTAGGGGCATGCGGCTGGTGCTAATTCTTTGGGCCTTAAATTTCATAATGTTTAAAAACAAGTAACTTTTTAGGATCAGATTATGAAAGCAATTATCTTAGCTGCGGGATATGCAACAAGACTCTATCCATTGACAGAAAAAACAGCAAAACCATTGCTCGAAGTGAAAGGGCAGCCAATTATCGACTATATTGTCGATAAACTTGAGCGATGTGTGCAAATTCAGGAAATATTTGTCGTGACCAATGATAAATTCTATGCGGATTTTGTTTCCTGGCAGCAAGCTCGCCAGTCCAAAAAAAGAATTGTTGTTTTGAATGATAAGACAAAAGAAAATGGGGCTCGGCTTGGCGCAATTGGAGACATGGATTATGTCATTCAAACACAACATGCCTACGATGACCTTCTCGTGATTGCAGGAGACAACTTATTCTCTTTTGAAATTGAAGATTTTTTAAAATTCTACGAGCAGCATCAAACAACACTTGTTGCTCTTTTTGATACTAAAGATAAAAAAACAATTGCAGCAAGACTCGGATGCGTTGAAATTGACAAATTCCACCGCGTGCTGAGTTTCGAAGAAAAGCCAGAAAAACCAAAGACAACACTTGCAGCAACTGCCTGCTATATCTTTCCAAATGAAGATCTTCACTTTATTCGCGACGCAATCGAACAAAGACACTTTGACCGGCCAGGAGACGTAATAAAATTTATTGCAGCGCAAAAACCTGTGTATGGATTTCAATTTTCCGGGTATTGGTATGATGTTGGCACGCATGACGAATATGCACTTGTCAATAAAAAGACGACGAAGCTTTAGTTCAGTACTTTTTGGTTTTATCTTTTTACATGGGAAATCGGCGAAAGCCCAGCACTTTAGTGCTGGGATGAAGCCGCTATTTCACATGTTTGATAATCCCGACGGTAAAGCCCATGCCTTTAGGCATGGGATACACCGTCTGGGATTATCTTTACTTTATTCTTTATTTTTTACTCTTAAAACTAAATCTGCGCAACAAAACTGTTGCGCAGAAGAGCAAACACTCGGGAAAAAACCCTCGTGTTTGCTCTTTTAGAAGAAGCAAAAACCAAGCAGTGCCGAACTATTCCGTGAGGCATTGCTTGGTGTCTGCGCAGTTTATGCGCAGATATTTTTTTGTTTTTTTGCGTTAACTTTCACTCTCGACTTCTAACCTCGCAAAATGCACCTCTGCTCTCTCAAATAAGATTTTTACCCTACTCCTTTATATATGAGTTCTGCATTCTTTAGTCTTATATCAGGAATAACTTTTCTTCTGAACGAAGAAACAGAGACTGATTCTGAGATCATTTAAGAGAGATGTGAAATGGTTTCAGGATATGGCAAATGGCCATTTCACAATCCGCAAGCTTGTCAATATATCCAAAATATATACAAGCAAGTTTGGGCGTTATTCCTGAAAATACCACGCACTTTGCGCAAAGCAAATGCAGTAAAACAGGAGTAACAGAAAATGAAAATAGATCAAATAGAAGTACAAGCACCAATTATTCGTGCACTACAACAACTTGGGTATCAGGATTTGACACCCATTCAGGAAAAAGCAATTCCGCTGATTCTTCAAGGAAGAGATGTCTTTGGACACTCAAGCACAGGCTCTGGAAAAACAGCAGCATTTGGATTTCCTATTCTTCACAATGTTGTGAAGGGAAAAGGATTACAATGCCTCATTCTCACTCCTACGCGAGAATTGTGCGTTCAAGTTACTGACTCACTTCGTGAGCAGGGAAAATTTTTGCAACTGCAGATTGCAAGCGTCTATGGCGGTGTTGGCATTGAACCGCAGATCGCAGCGCTTCGCAGATCAGAGATTGTTGTTGCAACTCCAGGACGGGCAATGGATCACATTGAACGCCGAACAATCTCTTTTACCAATCTTCGCTATTTTGTTCTTGATGAAGCAGACAAAATGTTTGAAATGGGATTTGTCGAAGCTGTTGAAGAAATTATGGAATATCTTCCCGCACAAAGGCAAACATTGCTTTTTAGTGCTACATTGCCAGGCACGGTCAAACATTTAATTCAGAAACATTTGAAAGATCCTGTGACAATTAAAGGAGAAGTCTACGTTGATAAATCTTTCTTAAATCAGATTTATCTTGTGGTTCCACAGCATGAAAAATTC
>JAHFMP010000149.1 GCA_023267795.1 Candidatus Woesearchaeota archaeon
ACATAAATAATGGTAAAAATAAGCCTAAGCCATAGAAGAATAAAAGCAGCGCAGGATTCACATGCCCGGGAAGAGTTGAAGCAATAAACAGGATTCCTCCTAAAATTGGTCCATTGCATGGAGTAAATCCTAAAGCAAACAGCATGCCAAAAGTAAAAACTCCTAAAGCATCATTTTCTGTTTTTCGTTGTTTTACAAACGAAGAAAATCCTTTTCCAAAAATAGTCATACCTCCTAAAAGAATAAGGCTAATTCCTGCAAAGACGATCAATTCTATTCTATATGTTTGAAGAAGATTTCCAACAAAAGAAGCGCTTAAGCCAAGAAGAATAAAAATAACACTCATACCACAAAAAAAGACGAATGTCATTTTGGTGATTTCTTTTCTTTCCTTAAATGTAAATGTAAAAAATGCAGGAAGAACTGCGACGAAACAAGGAGAAAGAATGCTTAATACCCCTCCAATAAACGCAACAAGAAGAGAAATGTTATCTATTCGTTCATACGCATATTGCAGCATAACTTGAATTCCTTTCGGAAGTTCCAATGCAAGAACTGAAGAAAGAAGAATGAAAAATACTATCCCGTATAAAATACAATAAGTGACAGTTCTTTTTGAAATAATTAACAACCACCAACCATCGCAGGAAGATCTGAAACGCTTGTAGATGCTGGTGTACTACTTGAACTGCTTGATGAAGATGGTGAAGAACTCCCTGTTGTTGTCACAAAAGATTTGCTTCCTAACGACACCTTTCCTGCGCTAATTGCCGTCTTTAATGAATTCAATTGAAATGCCTGAACAATCGCAAATAACAAGAGAATACTCAGCACAATCGAAATAATTGTTTTCTTTTCCATTTTTAACATCCTCCAACCATTCCTGGTAAATTTTCTAAATCACTTATACTGCTGGAACCACTGCTTGAACCATCTTGATGTCCAGTAGAACCGCCATGAGGAGATTCAGAGGAGCTTTGTCCAGTGTATAATAAATAATCTCCAACCATTCCTTTTGGATACCACAACGCTTTCCATTTTGTCATTTCTCCTAATATTTGTTCATCACTGTAGGTATCTCCATAATACTTAATAAAAAATCGTGTCATTCCTTTCCATGCATATGCATGCGCACAACCGCATCGATTTATTATGGTTACCTGTGTTGGTCCACCGCAGCAATAATCACACGTAAAAATACCAGTGAGTTTATCATATCGCTGTTCTTCTTCTGAAGAAAGTTCAATTAAATTTGCTGTTCCGAACCGATTGCTTCCTGTTAGTCCGGCAAATACTTTTTGGCTTGTTATAGGATCATCAAAACTTACTCCTTGCAATAATGTTGCTCCCTCGCCTTCTGTTACATAAAATGGCACTCCTGAAGGTACAACATAATTCATCGCATCCTGTATGGCATCTCCTGTTTTTGCAAGTCTGTCGTAAGAGCTAATTGTTGGCCATTCTACAAGTTTTGTTGTTTTTCCATCTGCTTGAAGTTGTGGACCGATGACAGTATCTCCAGCAGCAGAGAGACTTTTTCCTGTAACAAAACTTCCTGCGCTACTTAAAGTAGATGGTGTTCCAATAGCTGCCTGAACATCTCCTATTTGAAACTGATTAACTAATAAAATGAGTGCAATGATTCCGAGGAGAAAGGCGTGTTGTGTGACAAATCCACTGCTCAGTGTATCTGGATCACATTCCTTTTGCTCATTTGAAACAGAAAATTGTTCTTGCTTTATCCTACTTGGAGTATTATTAATACTGCTATCCAAATTTTCTGCTTTTGCTTTTTTCTTTATTTTCGGAATAGTCTTTATCTTTATTTCTTTTTGTTTTTTTACAGTTATTTCTTCAGACATATACATAACCTCTAAATTGTTTTTCTGAATCGTTAAGGATTCGTTGTGTACTCAATCACGATCTCGTCACCATCTTTCATAAAATAATTTTCAAACTCAGTATTTTCTTGTCCATTCACATACAGCTTTAATGTTCCTTTGTCCGTGCAATATTCAAAAATACACTCTTTGCTGAATGTCTTATCCCAAACATAAAAGAAATAACCTAATGCAAATGTTTCTGGTTTTGCTCGAGGATTCGTGTTTTCCAAATGAATCACGCCATCTGCACTGTGAGTATGCGTTGGAGCCATGCCTGCATCCATTCCAATGTTTGTATCTACTGCTCTCCCTATGCGTTGTCCGATGCCAGCAGGAATTGAATACGTTTGATTATTGATAATAATAGTCAAATGAGGATGCCAGTGAACTCCTGCAAGTGGAAGGTTCTGAAGCTCTTCTTGA
Source organism: Candidatus Woesearchaeota archaeon (assembly GCA_023267795.1). Classification (GTDB taxonomy): domain Archaea; phylum Nanobdellota; class Nanobdellia; order Woesearchaeales; family DSVV01; genus JACRPI01. The sequence continues at coordinate 2,307 of JAHFMP010000149.1, forward strand.
GTTAAATTTGCGGTAAATCTTTGTGTTGCTGGTTGTTTGCTTACAAATAAGTAAATCCCAAAAATAAGAAGTGCTATAATAACAAGAGCAATTGTCCAATTTTTTATTTTCTTTTTGTTTTTTTCTGTCAAAAATGGTTTTTTAACTTCCTCAGGATGCTTTGCTGCTATATGTTGTTGGAGTGCATCAGCTGCTGGAAACTCTTTATTGCATTTATTGCATGTGTGTGGCATCATT
>JAHFMP010000150.1 GCA_023267795.1 Candidatus Woesearchaeota archaeon
AAAAGCAGGAAAAATAAAAGTAGCATACAAGCCACAAGCAGTTGATCTTATTCCAAAAACTTTTTCTGGCACAGTTCGGCAATTGCTTGAAAAAGTAAATGAAACAAAAAGATTTTCAGAGGTTGTTTCTGCGCTTTCTCTTACCAATTTCTTAGAAACAGCAATTGATAAAGTTTCTGGAGGAGAGCTTCAGCAGATAGCAATTGCAGCAACACTTCTTAAAAAGGCAAACCTCTACATTTTTGACGAGCCAACATCGTATCTTGATATAAAGCAGAGATTAAAAATAGCAGACATCATTCGCTCTCTTGTTGATCCTGCTGATCCTACTAAAGCAGAGAACAGTGTGCTTGTCATTGAACACGATATGATTTCTCTTGACTATATGACTGATCTTGTTCACATTATGTATGGAAAAGAAGGAAGTTTTGGTGTAGTGAGCATGCCAAAATCAACAAAAGAAGGAATTAATGTGTATCTTAGTGGACACTTGAAAGAAGAAAATGTTCGTTTTCGGGATTATAAAATTCAATTTACTGTGAAAGCGCCTGTTGACGTCAAGGCAAGAACTTTGCTTACATCATGGCCAGAACTTCAGAAAAAACAAGGGAATTTTTCTCTTGCTGTGAATCCTGGAGAACTTCATAAATCACTTGTTGTAGGTATTTTAGGGGAGAATGGAATAGGAAAAACTACATTTGTGAAAATACTTGCAGGAGTTTTAAATCCAGAGCTGGGAATAGTTGACAAGCAAATTATTGTTTCTTATAAATCACAGTATCTCGACACAGATTCAGAGGATATTGTTCAACAGGTACTTGCAGAAGCTATCGAAAAATACAGTACAGAAATTATCAAGCCATTGGAGATTACTTCTTTGCTGACAAAACAACTCAATGAGCTTAGTGGAGGAGAATTGCAGCGTGTTGCAGTTGCTCTTGCATTAAGTAAAAAAGCGCATCTCATTCTTTTGGACGAACCTTCTGCGTTTCTTGATGTTGAGCAGCGCTTGGCTGTTTCAAAGGTGATACGTCATTTTGTGGAAACCAAAGGAATAAGTGTGCTTGTTGTTGATCATGATTTATTATTTTTAGATTATATTGCTGACAAGTTGCTTGTGTTTACAGGCCAGCCAGCAGTCGCAGGGATTGCATCAGGGCCTTTTTCTATGGAACAAGGAATGAATGCTTTGCTTTCTCATTTAAACATTTCTCTCAGGCGTGACGAATTTAGCCATAGGCCAAGAATTAATAAACTCAGCTCTTATAAAGACAGGGAACAAAAAACAAAAGGTCATTTATATTATTCATGATAAAAATGAAAGCAATTCAAAATAAAACACTTTTTATTCTTTCTGTTCTATTTTTGACTATTCTAATATTTATTTTTTCTCTTCATATTTTTTTGTATAATCCAAAATTTTATGACTGGCAATATAAACAGAATGGCATTTATGAAACTCTTGGATATACACAAACATGGTCAGCAACAGAAGAGCTTTGGAGTTATATGCATGGAAAATCGTTATTTTATTCTAATTTTTTTTCTTCACGTGACCAAATCCACATGAGTGATGTTCGTGATATTTTCTATTTCTTGGATAAGCTGTTATTTATTTCTTGCGTAGGATTCTTATTATCCTTGTTTTTTGTTTTTGTGTTTCATCGCTCTGATTTTAAGATATTTCTTACAACTCTTTTTCGATTCACCGGCTTATCTATTCTTTTTTTTGTAGGTTTTTTTGGTCTTTGCGCGTTGTTTTTTGATCAGAGTTTTATTCTTTTCCATAAGCTTTTTTTCTCTAACAATTATTGGCTATTGGATCCTGCTACTGATAAGCTTGTTGTTTTGTATCCAGAATCCTTCTTCTTGACTACTTTTATTTGTATTGTTAGTGTTGCGCTTGTTATTGGAGTTTTATTATTTACGTTTGGTTATTATCTTAAAAAGAAGGTACATTAATCTTTTCGCTTTGGTTTAAAAGCCAAAAAAACATATAAATGGTTCTGTGTTCTTCTGAATCATGAAATGCGAAGTTTGTAAAGGAATTATTCAAGAGTTGTTCTTGAAGAAATTTACCGGGACTTATGTAAGAGATGTAAAAGGAAAAAAGCATATTGTTTGCAGTAATTGTCAGAAGGTTTTGAAAAGCAAAAAAGAAATGCTAAAGAAATTGTAATATCTTCCTTTTTATTGCCTCCGTGGCTTAGTAGCTATAGCGGCTGAGTAACAGCAGTTACGTCGAACTTCGTATAGATACTAGAAAAAGCAGCAGGCCGAGGGTGCAATTCCCTCCGGAGGCTTTTTATTTCAAGTGTAAAGCCCTATAATCAAACGAATTTCCACGCAAAGCCTTTCTGATGAAAAGAAAGAAAAGATAATTACTTCTCAGAAATGTCCACGATGTGAGTATTTGAATGGCTTTGATAGCAAGCATTGTAGTCGATGTGGTGGAATCATGGATGTTCAGCTGGCGTTGGAAATAGATGAAAAGAACAAGCAGGCAAATGAT
>JAHFMP010000151.1 GCA_023267795.1 Candidatus Woesearchaeota archaeon
TCATTTGACTTCAAAACTGCAAAAGACCTGTTTCATCTTGGTTCACAATTCTTTTCAGGGTCGTTCCTTGCTTGGACAATTACTACTGTTGATAACATCATCGTGGGAAAGAAACTCGGGGAACAGTCTCTTGGTTACTACAGCTTCGGTTACAATATTGCAAACATGCCAGTTACTGGCTTTACTCATATATGTACTGGGGTATTTCAATCAGTCTATGCAAAACTTTCTCAAGACAAAGAACAGCTAAAGAAATCTTATTTGCTTTCTCTTAAATGGATTCTCTTTTTTGCATTGCCTGCAGGATGTGGCTTATTTATTCTCGCAGATTTTTTTATTCATGTGATTGTAGGAGACAAATGGCTTCCCATGCTTCCTGTTCTCATGACGCTTGCATTGTATGGTCCTATTCGATCTTTTTCAACTCTGCAGGCACATCTTATCGAATCAGTAGGATTTCCAAAAAAAGAAGCATTTTTTTTGGCAATTGAACTATTTGTTCTTCTTATTTTTATTTTCCCACTTACTTTCTTTTATGGGATTACTGGTACTGCATTGAGCGTGTTTATAGGAAGAACAGCTTGCTTATTTTGGAGAACAAAACTGGCTTGTAACTTCACTGGAAGCTCTTACTGTGAAACAATAAAAACCTTTTTTGGCCAAATTATTGCAGGTATTTTTATGACTTTGATAATCTTCGTTGCAAAAAGAAGTTTATTCTCAGAGTATACTGTCCTTAATTTTTGCATTCTTATCTTCATTGGATCTCTTAGCTATTGCATTCTTGTTTTTCTTTTAGATAGGCAGCTTTTCCATTCCGCAAAAGAGCTTCTTGCTTCTCTTTAGAATAAAAATATATATTGTGTGAACTGGACGATATTTCCTAACAGTAACACTTATATAATGAGATTATTTTCAAAGAAAACTATGGATGGAAACAGAAGCATAAACTCAGATAAAAATATAATATCTTTATTTCTAACGCTCGGATTCTTATTCCTTACGTATCTGGCGGTAGGGTATTTTTACATTTATAATTCTGAGTCTTATTTTTATTTTTATTATACTATTTTCTTAATTTTAAATTTATTGATTCCAGTTATAGTTGTATATGTTTATAATCAATTTCATGATACGAGAAAAGTATTTTTAAAAGGAGGAATAGTGTTCCTTCTAGTGCTTCTCTATGCAATGTATACAATGCGTTATTATCCTAATATGGCAAAAAAATTCTACTTCTTTTACTATCTTTTCATTAATTTCATAATTTTTGCATGTATTCTATTAGCAATTTTTTGGGAACAGGCAAAAAAGAAAAAATTGGAAATTATTCTGCTTGTCTGTACAATAATTACCATGTTCTTTTTTTTTGAAGGAGCGTCTCGTTATTGGATATGTAACATCGCAGATGAAAATCAGGTAATACGGTATGCGCTTGCTGAAGATTGTGGGAACAGGCTAAAGTATGAGAAGCATGTCTATCCGAGATATGTACTAACTCCAAACTGGACATCACCGAGTGCTTTGAACATTCACAATACAGAAGGATATCGTGGTGAAGAATTCTCTGTTGAAAAACCAAGTGGAACTTTTAGAATTGTTGCAATAGGGTCATCAACAACATATACTGAATCAGTTGATAACTACCAAAATTCATTCACTTATTTACTAGAAAAAGAATTGCATGAAAAATATAATCTTACTTATATTGAAGTAATTAATGGTGGTGTCGGTGGCTATCTATCTTATGATACGCTGATTAATTTTGAGTTTCGTATTTTAGATCTCGATCCAGATATGATATTACTCTATGAAGGATTCAATGATGTTCGTGTTCGTGTTGTTCCATCAGAATTATATAGTGGAGATCCAAGTTACTTTTTGGAGATACAGGAGCATGATCTGCCATCATATCTTGACAACAGTGTCTTTTTAAGAATAGTTACAGGAGCAAATCCTGGTTTGTTAAAAAGCGTTATGTCTGACTATAGGTTTGAGGGGACACTGATAACAGAAACAAAATATTTTGATTATCTCAATGGAACACAGATGGATGCATTGCTTCGAAATCCGCCTGTCTATTTTGAAAGAAATCTCAGAGTAATTAGTGCAATTGCAGATGAATTTAACATCTCTGTTGTGCTTTCCACGTTAGCAACAACAAATGAGACAACAGATGGTCGCGCATTATCTGAATACTATATGTATGGTGTTGCTGAGCATAATGAAGTTATCAAAAAAGTAGGAGAAATGAAGAGTGTCATTCTTTTTGATTTTGCAGGTATCATGCCAAAAGAAGGAAAGTATTGGACAGATGTAATGCATGAGACTGAAGATGGTGCGCAAAAAAAGGCAGAGATATATGCAGCATTTTTATATGACAATTATTTCACGTACAATCATGAACTCCAAAATGAAAAATAAAATGAATTCAGGAATTGCTAATATTTTTCTTTTATCAGGAAGTATTTTTTTTACATTTTTCTTTTTAGAACTTATTTTCTTAATAGT
>JAHFMP010000025.1 GCA_023267795.1 Candidatus Woesearchaeota archaeon
ATGAAGAATGTTGAGTTTATTCAAAAATAATATTACAAAAACAATATAAACAACCATCAATAAACAACCATAATGCGACTCATTTTTTTAGGACCACCTGGTGTTGGCAAAGGAACACAAGCACAGTTGCTTTGTAAAAAGTATGGCATTCCGCAGATTTCTACTGGTGCTATGTATCGCCAAGCAATTAAAAATCAAACCACGCCTGGAAAACAAGCAGAGGCATTAATGAAGCAAGGAAAACTCATGCCAGATTTTATAACACTTGGTCTTGTAAAAGAGCGACTGCAAAAATCAGATTGCAAAAATGGATATCTCCTTGATGGGTTTCCGAGAACAATACCACAGGCAGAAGGTTTTGACAAATTATTGCAGGAGATGCATCAAAAACTTGATGCAGTGATAAGCATATCTGTTGATGAAGCTGTTCTTATCAAGCGGTTATCTGGCAGGCGTTCTTGTCCAAAATGTGGTGCAGTGTATCACGCAGATATTCATCCATTCAGTAAAAAAGGGCTGTGCGATAAATGCCATGAAAAACTCGTGCAGCGTGAGGATGATAAGCATGAAACAATAAAAAAGAGAATGGATGTTTATCTGACACAAACTGTCCCATTGCTTGATTATTATAAAAAGAAAAAATTATTGTATGAAGTTGATGGAGATCAGGAAATAGAGAAAGTTTTTAATAGTATTCTGAATCTCTTGGAAAAATAGGTGTGTGGTATGTTACTTGAAAATTCTATTTTTGTCGGTGATACTTTTAGCAAGGCAAGATTCCTACAAGAGTACCGAAAAAAATGTGAAGAAGATAATAAAGGACATCCCTATAATAAATTAGATGTTTGTCCAAATTGTTACGAACGCAAACCACTCTCAGAATACAGACCTGTTAGTCACTAATTTTCGTACTATTTCATTAATCTTTTTCCCATCTGCCTTTCCTCTCAATTCTTTCATCGCAATGCCCATGAGTGTGCCAAGAGGTGCGTCTTTATTCTCAGCAAAAATTTTTTTGAGAGTTTTTTCCAATTCAGAATCGCTGATATTTTTGTATTTGTCAATGTCAAATTTTCCAGTCTTTGCTATATCAATAAAAATGTCTTCATGTGCTTCTTTAGAAATTATGCCTTGCGCTGTTCCAGAAAGAACTTTTCCTATTTCATCATCATTAATCTTTTTAATGTCTATATTATATTTTCTTTTTATTTCTCTTAGCTTTGGCAGCATTGTTTCAGCAATAAAAGAATGGCTGAGTTGAGGATTCTGATTGACAAATTCTAAAAATTTTTCTCCTTTTCCTGATTTTGCAATCAACTCAGCAAGATCCTTAGATAATCCAAGTTTCAGAAAATCAGCAGCACTTTCATCTAATAATTTTGGCAATGTGATATTTGTTGTATCAGCAATAACAGGCATGACATCTGTTTCCGGATACATTCGTGCAGCACCTGGCATTGGACGCAAAAAGACAGTGGTGCCATCTTCTACTGCATTGCGGACTTCTTTTATCACTCCATTTTGAAGTGCCATTGCACGTGCATACACTGCTTCTAATGCTCTCACTACTTTTTCTTTTTGATCTGCAATAATTACAAATCCGTCTTTTGTTCCACATCCAAATTTTTTATTTAATGCATCAACATGCTGTTGCTCAATACCATAATTAGGAAGTTCATCACTGTGAAACAAACCACCAACACCAGCAGCAGCTTTTGCATACATAGAGAATTCTGATCCTACTCTTTTTTCTGGCATTGTTTCTTTTCCTAAAATTCCAGCAAATCCTTCAAGCCGCAAACCATAGATGACACCATTATTATTAAATGTATTCTGAACAATCTTCGATGTGCATCCTTCAAGGATAAAACTAACATCCACAAATTCTTTTTCAAGTGAAAATCTTCCTAATTGTTTTTGTACATCAAGAAGCGTATGCTGGCGCTGCATCTCGTTGCAGATAATTGTTGGCATCATTTTGAGATCCTGCACACCTTTAATCTCCACTCGTTGTCCATTTGGAACAGAGACATTAACATCTTGGCGTATTGTTCCAATGCCCCGCTTTACTTTTCCTGTTGAACGCAGAATCATTCCAATTTTTTCTGCAACTTTTTGTGCAAGTTCAGGGCTCTCAATGCTGGCATCTGTTGCAATTTCTATGAGTGGAATTCCAAGCCTGGAAAGATTGTAGACATCAAACTCTCCTTTTCTTTCTACTATTTTTGCAGCATCTTCTTCCAAACAAATTGTTTCTATTCCTATTTTTCTTCCTTCTACTTCCACAAAGCCGTTCATTGCAATCAAAGCAGTTCGCTGAAATCCGGTTGTGTTAGAGCCATCAACCACTGTTTTTCGCATCACTTGAATTTCATCTGCAATATCTGCGTGCAGAAGTTTTGCGACTGTTAATGCAACTTCCAATGCTTCTCTGTTTAGTGGTTGTGGCGGTTCTTCATCAAGATCAACCAGGCAATTGTATGCATCGTAGGAATTGTACAAATAATATTTTTGTTTTTTTTGTTCGTGTGCAGCTGCAATATCAAGTTCTCCTGTTTCACCAGCAACAGCACGGAGTTCTCGTTTTATTACAAGAGTTGGCTGTTGATTTTCTTCTGCAAGTTCAGCAGGGCAGTTGCAGAATAGTTTTTTGCCGGCAACCTGCTGATGGATTTCTAATCCTACTTTCAATCCTTTTATTATCATGGCAAAAATGAGTATAAAGAAGGTTTTAATGTTTTTGGTTTTGTGCAGTATCTCGGACTGTGGTAGATAACGAATGATATTATTTTAATTTATCATTCTTAAATTTATTTTTATTGAGAGAAAAATAATCAAGTATGCAGTGCTCAGGAAAAATCTTCGCACTGCATGCTTGTTTTGCCTCTTTTTCCATAAGCACAGCTCCTCGCATGAATAGCTCGGAGCTGTGCCTGAAAAAACAGCCTGCGCTGAGGGCTTTTTTCCCGAAGCGCAGGCTGTTTTGTGCGCCTTTTCTGGCGCACAATATAATCAGTAGATAATCAGTAAATTTTTGATAATGTAGAAGAAAGAACTAATTTTTATCATTCGTTTCCTATACCAGTTCGTTTGTGACCGAAATACTTATATACCACCGCCAAGTTACACGTGATTGGTGAGATATATGGTACGAAAAAAATCTGATTCACAAAGAAAAATGGAAAGAAGAGGTTGGGAGTTTATGCAATATCACTGTCTTAATGATTTTTTGGATGAATCTGTACAACAAATAAAAGGTTCAGAACAAGAAAAAGGTTCAGAAAAAGATCGGTTTTTATTATTAAATGAAAGTGTTGCAAACCAATATAGGCGTCCAGGAGTAGATGTACAGGTATTATCACCTGTATATCATCAAGGTGAACTTCTTCCAAATCATGTTGCAGTTTATACGCGAGGAACTTCCAAAGGAACACCTCAAAATATTTCTTATTAATAATGCAATTTATTTTTATTCGAAATTTGTCATGTATCTGTATCTACAAATTGGCTATATAATAAAGAGATTATCTGTTTTTCTTGTATATGTTGTCATGATGATCACAATCAAGAAAGCGAATAAACTGTTGCTGTTTATCATATTCAAAAACAAGAACAAAGGAACTTGTTGGATGCACTCGCTTCTTATTTTTCATATCATACCGTAATGGCTTATAGTGATCTGGATCTTCACAGTTTACTACTTCTCTTATCTTCCTCACCACAGCGCTATGAGAAACAGGATCTTTTTTCTTCAATTTACTGAGAATTTTGTCAAGCTCAGGTTTGATTTCATATTTCATTTTCCAAGTACTCTAAGAAATCCTCTTTATTGTCAAAAGTTTTGCCTTTAGTTTTTTCTATCACTTTTAATTTTTGAAAGTATTCTTCTCTTACTTCAGGATTTATATCCTTGAGCATATCTATCTCTTGCTCTATATGTGTTACTTTCTCTTTTAGAAATTCTAAATCATTATGAATATCTTGTAAAGTTACAGTTTCACTCATTTGTCTTCACCAATTACAAGAGTATAAGAAATAGTATAAATAATTTTCCCTATCCACGGCTCCATCCAAAAAAGGTGTGTGACAGCAAAAGGTCAAAATTCTCTATAAAAAAACATCGAGAGCGTCGCGAGGGGGTGCTCCCTACGGGAACGCAGCTCCTTCGAAAAATACAAAAAGAACTTTGAAGCTGCCACACTGTCGTCGTTCATGAAAACCCTTTATCAACTCAAGAGAAATAACACAAATGACACGTAAACTATAAAAACAACTGCTAACACCAAACAACTATGACACCAATCCCTACATTTCTTACTATGACATTTTTTAGCAACACATTGCTTCAGTATTTCATCTTCTTTGGTATATTGGCAGGTGCAATAGTCATTGGTAAAATTGCATACTACATCATTAAAAATTTTGTTAAAGTATTGACAAAAAAAACAAAAACAGTTGCAGATGATATGCTTATTGAGGTCTGTGAACATCCTGTAGTTTTCCTGATTTTCATTATTGGATTTTATATTGCCTACAAAACATTAACACTCACAGAAGCAGTAGAGCACACGTTCTTCAATATTGTGCTTGTTATGATCATTTTCAATCTCACATGGTTTTTCACACGACTTATCGATGGACTTATTAAACATTATTTAGTGCCATTCAGTAAAAAAACACAAACAGATTTAGATGATGCGCTCATTCCAATTCTTCGCAGATTGAGCAAAATAATTCTTATATTTATTGCAGCAATTATTGTTTTGGATAAATTCGGCTACAATGTTGCATCATTGGTCGCAGGTCTTGGAATTGGAGGTCTTGCAGTTGCACTTGCAGCACAGGAAACATTGAGCAATGTATTTGGTGGAATAACAATACTGACAGACAAGCCATTCTCTCTTGGTGACCGTGTGAAAGTTGCAGGAAATGAAGGCTTTGTGAAAGAAATAGGAATGCGTTCCACAAAGATTACAACACTCGACGGCTCTGAACTTGTTATTCCAAATTCCACTATTGCAAAAGATGTTATTGAAAATGTGACGCGGGAAAAAGAGCGGCGCATTAAACTGACATTGGGGCTTGTGTATGAAACAGACATGAAAAAGCTGGAAAAAGCAGTAAAAATACTCAAAAAAATTATTAAGGACCAGGATGGAGTACAAAAAAATAAATGTGATATTTTATTTGACCAATTTGCTGATTTTTCGTTGAATCTTGTGGTAATTTATTGGATTACAGATCTCACGAAAATTTTTGAAATAAAGAGTGCAATTAATTTCAGAATAAAGGAAGCATTTGAAAAAGAAAAAATTGAGTTTGCATATCCGACGAGGGTTGTGTATAATAAGAAATCATAAATAAGAAATCATAAATAGGAGAACAGAGTCTCACCAATTCCATGGAGTTTTCCCCAAAAACAAAGTTAATCCTTGCAAGCATCACAGTCATAGTAAGTCTTGCATTAGGTCTTTATACAAAAGTCATGTTTGTAGCACAATTCTATGATCCATTTCAGCGCTGGTTAAATCTTAGTCTCTACATTTTTAGCTGGATTATGCTTGTTATTGCAGGTTTTTTTGTGGGAAAAGAAGCATTGCAGCTTGCTGATCAGTATGTCAGGCAAAAATTGCAGGAATCATATAATTTGACAATGGATTTTCAGAAGAAAGGAATTGAAAAAAGTATTGCAACAACAAAAAAGGGCTTTGAAAAAACAAAAGATATTGGCAAAAGAACAATTGACATGCATAGAAAAATTCTTGGCATTGATGAACTGCAGTTTCGCAGTGAAAAAAAAAGAAAATATTAATTTAGGATTCTGATGCTGTTGGACATGTTGCTTGGATGTAGAGATCGTTGTCATCCAAATGATAAAATTCCACAGAAGCATAATCCAATAATGGTGCTGTGCTTGACACTCCTATTGCATTAAATTCAGTACTGTATGCACTCGGATTTATTGCATAAAGCGGATCAGTAACACCATCAGCATCACACTGTGTTGACTCCTGAAACATATAATCCACATAACTATAACCTTTATCATCTTCATCTATGGATGAAGAAATATCACTGTCCAAATATATTGCCTGTATCCCACAGCAGTTGCTTCCATCTGCATCTTCTCCTTTGAAGCGCTCTAAAAAGCTTGGTGCATCCTCCTGAAAGACAAAAGTGTGTTCAGCGAGATGCCTGTACATATCTGCTTCACTAAAATCATCACTGACATTTTGCATTTGAATCTGATGATACCTTCCTTCTTCACTTAGCAAATCTATTCTCAATATACTATACGGATCATACAATCCAATAATGGTGATCTCTGCTTCTCCAGAAGAGGCAACATCAGAAAATGAAACAGTTACTTTATTTGTGTTCACAACAAAAGAAGCATTGACAGTAATTGTCCATGGACTCTTTTCTTCAATAGTTATGTTTGTTACAGTAATAGACGTATTAATATTCAACTCTTCTTTTCCAAATTCTTCAAAAGAATTTTCCAGTGCTCGAAAAAATCCTTCTCCAACAATAGCTTCATCTAAATAAAAATCAATAGGAACATTCTTTTCATCTCCTGTTGTTTCACTCGGGTCAAGGATTTCCCATGTTGCCATGTTGCATTGTGAATCAGAAAGAGAGCATGTAAATGCTTTGCTTGGCGAAACAGCAACACTATAGTCAGTATTGCTATTTGTAAATGGTGCAGCAAGAACGAGATCATAATAATCATCTGTTGTCAATTGGAGATTGCCTCCAATAGTGAATGTATAATTTTCCTGGCCTTCATGAAACATGAGATGATCCATTCCAACAAGAATTTGTGAGCTATTATACACTGCAAGATACAAATCAGAAGAGGTTGCACTGTTGTTTATAATAGTCAGCTGCACACTTTTAAGATTTTCCAGTGTTCCAATACTTTCTGGTGTTGCAATCCGCTGTGCTATTGTTATTTCATTGCCAAATGATTCTGTACTTGGACTACTTCCACTATCAATCTCTGCAACAGTCACTTCTTCTGAATCATTTCTTGCAATGAGAATCATTGCAAAATCTTTTGTGACTGCTGTAATACTATAATACGTCGGAACAGTGCCATTCATTATAATTTCCCTATAAAACCCTTCTGGATCTTCCAGCGCTGTTTCTGTTTTGTTCACATAAAGCAGCATTGCACGAAGACTGTCTGTAGCAGCAACTTTGACAAAGCTGTTGAAATATTCTTCAGTGAGCGATTTTGTAAACAAGTTCAGAACAATTGCCTCTGTGCGTTCTGCTGCTGCTCTCTGCTGTGCATGCATCACGTTTGATGTTGCAATATACAGAACAAATACAAAAATAGAAATTAGAAAAATAGTGACAAAGGCAAACATAAACCCTTTTTTGTTTTTTTTCTTATTTCCAGCAATCATTGCCATACACGCACCTCTGCTACATATGGTCCCCACATTGCACTGTTGTTATATGTTCCAAAGAGGAGCATTTTGTAAGGAAAAACAACAGACGCATTTTCCTGCGTCATTGTTCCATTATAATACCATGTTCGCTTGTCAATTCGTATTTCTATATTTTCATCTTCTATATTTTTTTCATCAGCAAATTCGCGGAGACATTGTTCGAGGAGGTCATCACAATAATCACAGTTTCTTTCACTGTACCTGTAATAAAATTCTCCTGCCTGATTAAGAATACTGTTGCTAGTAACTGTAATATTGCCGTCAGCTGTCCAGTCGCTTGTGGCGCTGCAATTTCCTCCGCTGATGCTTTCTATTTTCATGCTAAATAGAGTAACAGTGTCGTACAGTTTTGTTTGTACAATACTCACTGGAGGCTTTGCAAGTACTGTGAATAAGTAAAGAAGAATGCCAAATCCGATACTGAGAATCATCAATGCAATAACTGCTTCCATTGTGAAGTAAAATGCTTTTTTCCCAAAGATTTTTCTATGTATGAGGGTATTTGGGATTCGAATATTTATTTTCATATTTATTTTCAAAGAATTGAGGTATTTATGCTTTCTTGTTTTCGAAACATATTAATAGTAGTTTATCGTCTATAAAGTATATGCGAAAACAATTGCAGCAAACAACTGTTGTTGTACTGGTATTGTTACTCAGCTTGATTGGTGCACTATATGTTGTCAATAACTATGCATTGCCTGGTTCTACTTCCCAACTGACAGCAGCGACTGTTTCTGTTGATACAATTGATTGCAACCAGCCTTTGCCTGTTGATGCATCAACTGCCAAACAAAAGAAATATAGGGAACAGTGTTTTGAACAAGATTTATAATTTTTTATTTTTTATTGTAGCAACATATATATAGTGCTTTTTCTCAGTAGTTTTCATGAAGCAGTCGCAGGCAGCAGTTGAATTTTTGTTTATCATAGGCTTTGCCATGCTATTATTGATTCCTTCTCTTGCTCTTTTTGCTCGTTTTGTTCAGGAAAGCTCTTACACTGTGACTACAAGTCAGGTAAACAAAATAGGGAATGTTATGCTGAGCACTGCAATCCAAGCATATCATGGAACAAATGGAACAATCATTGTTATTGATATTAATTTTCCAAAAGGAGTCAAAAACATGACTATTATTGACAATCAGCAATTAGTTTTTATCACAGACATTGGTGGCGCACTTTCAGAGAACGCATATTACTCTGAAATTCCCATTAATGGAAGTTTTAATGAAAGTGATTATAGTGATGGATTGAAGAAATTTAAATTTACTGCTGTCAATGCCGGGTCACTTGTTCAGATTGAACGGATTGTCAAGTAGTACTTCTGCCATTATCCTTCTTTCAATTCTTCAATGTCTTTTTTCTTTAATGCAAATTGTTGCGGGGGTCTTCTCAATTCCTGCATCCAGAGAATTCCTACCTTAATCATTGCTTTGTTGAATTTATCAGATAATTTGTAATGTTTCTTGTACAAATCATAATCAATAAGTCCCATGCTTTTCATTGGAGTGAGAATTCTGTCATAAAATTGCCGCTTATTGTAGCTTAACTTGATCTGCTTTGGTTTAAATACAGGCTCATCTATCTCAGCAATAATTTCTCCTTCATGAAGATGCGTCGCAAAAAGAGACATCGCTGTTTTACCAAGTATTCCTTCATGTTCTTTCATTCTCTGAATAAGCAATTTTGCAACAATAACCTGCTGCTTTGTTGCAAAAATAATTTCATAAATATCTTCAGGCATATTAAACTGATCAAACAAAATTACCATGCTTTACTAACAAAGCTATCTCAGTATATAAATATTTCGAATCAGTATGGTTTTTTGTATACTGAATAATTTTGAAAAATCACCTGTTGAAAATTCAGAAAGTGATTTTTTTCAAAATCGGGGTTATTCAAAGTCATCTATAATTTATTCCCTCTTTCATCTCACAGTGGTCATAAATCTTTAAATACTGTAGGTTCCATAAATTATTCAGAAACCTGAAATCAAAGATTTTGGGAGGGGTGAGTGATAATGGCAAAGAAAAAAATGATGGGAGAAGTTTGTGATACAAAAGGATATCATGGAAGTTGTCCATGCTGGTTTAGTTGGGCTGTATTAGCAGTTGGTATTTTGTACTTGCTCGGTGATTTGGGAATCTTTACATGGTTTTCAGCAGTTTTCAGCTGGTGGACAGTTGT
>JAHFMP010000026.1 GCA_023267795.1 Candidatus Woesearchaeota archaeon
AGCAACCTGATTATTGCCATAGTATGTTGCAGGAGAGGGTGACAATTTTGTCCCTCCAGAAGTGCTGTACAACAAGACACTGCCACCAACACCATTTGCCAGATCCATGAATTTTGCGCCAAGACTGCAATCAATGCCATTGACAGTAGAAAACACACAATTCAGCATGCTAATATCTCCTTTCTTTGTTATTGGTTTGACAATTGTTTTTGTCACTTCTTCGCCGCCAATAATATATGTTAATTGAAGCACAAGTTTATTGTGCCAGCTTGCACTGTTTTCTGCAATATAAATAATGTTTTCATCAAATAAATCATCTTTTGTCAGGAAGCCGCGAACTTTTCCCTTTGCAACAAGATCTATGTTATCGCTGCCTGTTTGTGCACAGTATTCTCCGCCACCACCTTCATATCCTTTTGCACATTCCAGCCATGCCTTAACTTTCGTATCTCCTCCTGGAACAATGCCGATGTAAATATTATATGCAATTGTAATTTTGCCTGTGAATGGATCAAAACCATATGGCCGCGATGTTGCTTCTGCTGCTGCAATAGGTGCAACAGGAATTTCTTCCACAATACTGTCCAGTGCATCTTCCAAAACAGTCCAGTCAGCAGTGAATGCAGCTAAACATGCCTTGTTCAAAATACTGTCTGTGGATAATCCTAATTGATCCTTGACAATATTTCCATATCTGTTTTTTAATCCTTTTGTAATGCCTTGTGCATTGTCCTGATAATTTGCAAGTGCATCATCGCCAACCATTCCTGCAATAACACCTGTTCCCTGACCAAGGCTTTTGAATATATGCTTAAATATTTGTGTAAGTATATCGCAGACAAAATAACTCATCAATCGTTCACAGTAGCCAGCAGTTGTTTCTCCTATCAATGCCTGCTGCAAACATTTTTTTGCACCATACATAATTTTCAGCAGGTTTTCCAGATGACCTTTTGCTCCAGTAATACAGCCGCACTGCAAACTGCCAAAGAGATCTTCAGCAGGATTCATGTTATATCCTTTACCAATCAAACATTTTGTATTATCATATCGTGGACACTCTTCACTGTAGCAGCCAGGAATATCATTGACAGAAGGCTCAGATAATTCAGCCTTAGAAACATCTGAGCACCAGACATTAGAACTTTTTTTTGCCTTAGAGCCACCAATAGAAAAGCCAGGAGTATCTTTTTTCTCCAAACCTGTAAAAACAATTAAAGTTTGCACATCTTCTGGATTTTCACATTCATCTGAATTATAGACGCGTGATACAAGTCTTCCTGATGACAGTTTTTCATCAACATCATAATAAGTTACTGTAATCTTTTCTCCTGTTTCAGGATCTGTGGTAGTATATTTGTAGTCTCCGACAGCTTCAAAATTATCGCAATTTGGTGGAATAGCAGGACACAAAATTCTGTCACAGACCCAATAAATAGATTGCACATTTGTATTGCAGCCTTCTGCAGTTTCAGAAGTGCCGCTAAATCCTTTTACATAATTCCATGCAATAACTGCACCGCAGCCGACTGTTGTCCATCGTGCTGCAACAGTAAGATATTTCACAGCAGATGTTGTGACGTTGATTGTTTGATCCAATAATTCTATTGTCTTATTAATCATTGTTGGGCTCAGCCATTTTGTGAAAGATTCTGGCTTTTGAATGTCATAGCTCACTGTTGGATACAAATGACAGTTTGCTGCTTGTCCATTGCCGTCAGTATAACTAATGTATGTATCTAAATAAACACCGAGTTGTTCTGGCAGTTCGTCAAGATTTCCTGTATATTTATTGATAGTCACAGGCGCATAGACGTACACTTTTCCATTTTCACTGTTATATTCTGTTGATTTGACTGTCTGCGAACTCATAGTAATGTATTCATTGCTGTTTTCTATCCCGCCATATGTTTGTGCATAAGAAACATATTTTGCTGTTCCAAGTTCTACTGATTCCTCTGAAACAAGTTTTCCTCCTGAATTATCTTTCTGCACAGTAATCTTTGCCATTTTTGGAGTGCCACCTCCGATATAAGTTAAATCAAACAATGCACTGCCAAGAATATTTCCTGCAGTCAAATCCTGCGTGTAAATGTTAATAGGCAATGATATTGTTTTGCCGAGAACCCAGTCTGCACAGCTTGGCTGATATTTCACCTGCTTTGTAATGTCATATTTGTTGCCTGCTAAATCAGTAACATTAAACACAAGAGTATTTTTGCCCAGTAACTGCTGATCTGCTTCTCCTGGCAATAAAGAAACAATAACAGAAAAGTTGCCTGCACTATCTGCAACAGTGCTTGTCGGAACACCAATAGTCATTGAAAGAAGATCAACAAATAAACTTGTTGGATCTGCAAGTGCTTCAAGTGATTGATATGGCCCTGGGCCATTGACATTGGCAAGATAATCACACTCTCCATATTTTGTCTGGAAATTAGGATCAGTACACCCCGAATATTCTCCATAGTTTGTAACAGTAAGAGAAGCTCCAGGTTCTGTATGTCCGTCAATTCTAAAAAGTTTGTAGTGTGTTTGCTCTGTAAAGCTCGTGTAAAACTCTACTTTTGGTGCCTGTTGATCAACATAAATAATTTTTTCGTAAGAAGCAATGTTGCCTGCATCATCTGCTGCTTGAATGGAAACAGTGTGATTTGTTGTTGCAGTGCCAACATCAAGTTGATATTCAAAATATCCAGATTCATTGGAAACATACAAAGACCCTTTGCTTTTGCTATCAATAAAAAAACCAACTTCTGCACCTTGTTCTGTAATTCCTGAAATGTTGAGTTTACTTTCACTTGTATAAGTCGGGAAATCATTGACAGTCAGTAAAGGAACAGCTGTATCAACATCAATAGTGTATGTTTTAAGTGCTTTATTATTGTCAGCATCCCATGAATCAATTTCAAGAATGTTTCTTCCTTTGACACCTTCAACATACGAATAAGGATTCAGAGTTACAGCAACCTCAAAATATGTGCCATTGACTTGCATAGCAACCTGCGCATACGGATTGCTTGCCCTGTTGACAAAAACATAAAGTTTTGCATTCTCTGCAGTTGTTCCTTTCAGAACAAGTGTTGCATTATTGACAAGAGAAGGAACTTCTTGTAAATCAAGAAAATCATACAAACTTTCTGAGGTTGTGAAATTAAAAATATCACTTTCTGTTTTTTCTGGTTCATCAATAACTATTTTGAAATAATATGTCATTCCACTAAGCAAATCCTCAAGCTGTTCACTGTGTTTAACAGCATCACTGTCTTCTTTTTTGTATTGATCAAATGAATCATCTGTGCTATAATATACACTTCCCTGTGTTTCATAATTTGTTGTCCAGCTGATTTCTGCTGTTCCTCTGCTTACATCTCCAACAGCAACATCAAAAATTTCAAGAGGTGTTTCATCACCAAGTGTTTTGAAAGAGTACGTTGTTGTGCTTGTAGTGCCTGCAGAAATAATTTTGTAATAATAGGTTTTGTCTTCTTCCAAATCCTTTAATGTTATTTCATGATTTGTAGATGTACTTCCTGTTGTCTGCGACTGATTTAGATTATTAGAACCTGTGCCATACAGCACTGTTCCATTCACTGCACGATCTGTTTGCCACGAAATAATTGCAGTTGACTTTGTAATTTGAGTTGTTTGCACAAAAGTAATATTTACTGCCTGCTCTTCTGTTGTGACAGAAAGAGCTGAAGATGGAGCACTTTCTCTTCCATATTTATCAACAGCAGTAACTGCAAAAGAGTATGTTGTTTTGTAATTGAGGTTTGTTGTTTGATAGGATTTCTGCGATGTAATATCAGATAATGTGCTGTCTTTATAGATGTTGTAGAACTGTGCGCCTGCAACAGAATCCCATTCCAGTTCCAATTCATTTTGTGCAAGAGAAGCAATTGCAAGATTTTCTGGAGCATGAAGCAGTGTTGTAAAATTCATGTAGTTGCTATTATAACTTCCAGAACTATCTGAAGCTTGAATGTTGTAGTAATAATATTGACTATTTTGGAGATTAGTTATAGAGACACTGTGTGTTGTTCCCTGCCCCATTGTTGACGCAACAGTTTGCAGAGAAGAGGTTGTTTTTCCGTAATTGATAAGGCCTGTTGATGCAGTGTCTGTTTGCCAGGAAACTGTTGCAGTTGTGTCAGTAACACTCACTACAATCGAATTTGGGTTCACAGACACTGCAAAGGCAACAGGGAATGTTGTGAAAAGGAGAACGAAAAAGAGGACAATGATTTTTTTGAGTATTTTTGATTGCATTTTGTTCACAACTTTGATAATTTTTGCATTTTCTCCTTATTTTACTTTTCTTAGTTCGTGTTTTTTTAATATCATACGTTTCAACTCAGCACAGGCGGATAATTACTACTTTGTTTATCTGCATATTCTATTGCTTCCAAATAATTTTCATCTGTTGGAACCATGACATCTTTTTTAATGACATAAAACTGGACAGTGGATGCTGCAGTAATTGCATTCGCAGCAGGTGTCCAATTATACACAAAACTTCCAACATACCTCTCATCCTGAAGTAATTTAATGTCAACAGCATAGGTAATATCATCTGCCACAAGCAGTTCAAAACTATCAAAGCCAGCAGCTGCAAGTGTTTCTTCATTAATTTCTTCACCAACATCTTCTTCATTTCCTAATTCTGCTGTAATTGGATATACAATTACTTTTTCAAAACCTTCTGCATCATTTTTAATAGTAATAACAGCCATTTCATTCTTTTCAATACTTCTCTCTGTAATTACATTATTATGATTTTCTACAACAGTAACAGTAAATGCCAGCTGTTGTAGGCGATACATTGGCAATAAAATAGTTGCACCATCTGTCTCCTCAGAAACTGTCTGGAATATCTTTTTTGTATGATACCCTTGCTTCTCTGCAATAAGCTGTCCATTGATGCATGTCGGGAATGTTGAAGAAAGCAATGGATACGTTGCAAGCATGCCAGAACTTTCATAGTGCCTTCCTGTTCCGCCGCCATAACCAGTGCTTCCAACAAGACATTCGAAATTTAGGCATTTGTATGAAATCTGAACATCTTTCAAAACTTCATCAAAGCCGTATTGGCTGTCCTGGCTAATAATATCCAATCCATAAATCCAGTTTGGCTGCTCTTCTTGTTTTGTGGTGATTATTCCGTCTTCATCAAGAGTGTATTTTGTCACAGCAGTTGTATTGCTGCAAAATGCTTTTTCTCTTGTTGTATCAACTTCGCTCGGCCATGGCTGCATTTCATTATATCTATCTGGTTCATTGCGATGCATAACAACAGGTGTTGCAAAATAAAATGGAAAATCAGCATTGTCTTCATCAGTAATTGTAAACATGACAGAATATGTTGCAGAATATTTGTGATGATATGTATGAATGCATGGCAATGCAATTGTTTTGCCTACTAATTTAATATCTGTCACAACACCATTATTGTTTGGCTGAACATCAAGATTCATTCCCCAATGTGGATCATAGAGTGTTGCTACATGAAGATCATCCACCCCAGAAGCTCCCAGAGATACTTTATAGATGTTGTCATAATAAAGATCCCCTGTTTTTTTATAGTCAGTTCCTTCAAACATAAGAAAAGGAAGATTTACAGAAACTGCCTTTTGAATATATTTTTTCATTTCAGCAATTGTCCAGCGTTTTGGTTTGCATGTAAAATCAAACCCTTCGTATGGCAGCCAGTCAGATGCTGCAATAATTTCATTTGTGTAAAATTCCAGAAATCCTTTTTCATTTTCGTTTTTCATGATTTGATTTGCCAAAAACAGTTTATTCCCAATTGTATTTTTGAATTCTACTTTAATTGCTGGCAGTGTTGCAGTGGTTGTTGCATCTGAAATCTGTACAGGAACAGAAAAAGAAACAGATACTTCATCATCTCCTATGGTAATCTCTGCATTTAGTGGAACAGAAGAAACAGGAGTAATGCCAAACTGACTGAATGTTGAAAAATCTGCAAAACATGAATTCATATTTTCAACAAGATAATTTTCAATCTCTTTTTCAAGATGAGGAATAGAAACTGACCTATCTTCTCCTGCAAGATACCAGTACGTGACAGGAAAGCCAGCATCAAGATATGCTTCTTTTTCTTCATAAGGAGAAGAAACATAGCCTCCATACATTCCTGCCTGAAAAATTGCCTGTTCTGTCACATCCTGCACGCATTGCTCTGCATATTTTGCCACAGGAATAAATTGCTGAGGAAGATTGCGGTATTTGTAAATTTCAGAAGTAAAATAAGTAAATAGTCCAACTCCCAAGAGAATGAAAATTCCCAGGATGATGAACACAGTAAGTTGTGATTTTTTGTTCATCAGAGGTATTTTTATTTTTTTATTGTGAAATTTTGTTTCTATTTTTGTTTCTATAACCTCTTTGCCGTCAATTTTTATTATACATGCATAAACATAATATTTTGTCCAGCAAAAGTATGCTGCAAAGCAGAGTACGTACCAGAGGAAATAAACTGCAACAGGCAAAAACAACAGAAAAGGAACAATTTCCATGACAACAAATGCACCAAGTATCATGATGATGCATGGAAAAATAAAGCAGTGGACCTTTTTTATTCCAATCTCTACAAAAGCAGAAACTGTTTTCTGCACAGATTGTGTCATGACAAAAAGAGGGTGTAGCAAAGCCATTGTGTAAAAAACAATGAGCGGCATCACAAAAAAGAAAATGATATTAAATGTTTCCAGCACAAACAAATACCAGCTTGCGACGAGCAATAAAATGAAAAATGCAAACGCACATATATTCAACACCGCAAAATTACCTAATGATAAAAAAAGTTCCTTCAATGACTGCTGTTTTTTTTGAATCTTTTTCCAGACAAGATATTTGAAAACAACATAGTTGAGGAAAAGGACAAGAGCGATGACAACAGAGTATATCTTAAATTCTGTCAATTGATCTCCCATTGTCTGTACAGTTGCAATAAGTTGTTCTTGAGATGTAAATGTCTGTGCTTTTTGTATTAGTTTTGCAGTATCAAGCAGATCAAAAAAGGCAGGAAGGATTTTGTAAGCATAAAAAGAACCAACAAACAGAAGGATGAGGTAATAGATAAAATCCAAAAACAGAACGTGAATAAACTGCCTGTCGAGAGTCTTCCAGCTCTGAACAAATGCAGTGTTCTGCAAATATTTCTGAAATTTTTGAATGTTCACATTGTCACCTTATTTTAATTATTCTCATTTTTTATACACAATCATAATCACTTCCAGCATATGGTGTTTCAAATCCTGCACCGTGCACTAAGCTCACGCATACTGGTTCAGTGCCATCAGTAAATGCAACACATGCCTGATCATAGAGGCAGTCTTCTTGTGTACAATCAAAGATCATGTCTTGTTCTCCTGAGCCAGCGTAATGGAATGCAAAGTATGCAGCAGGAGCAAGTGCACCATAATCATAAAATTGTTCCACAGATGTTTTTCCATTGCAGCTATTATACAAGTATGTCTGCCATTCAAGTGACTGGTTTGCAAGCAGCTTTATCGTGTATGCATATCTGAATAGATTTTCAGTAATCTCTTCTTTTTCTCCTTCAATAATTACAGTTCTGCTTTGTGCAATAAGTTGTTGTTGGAGTTGGGAAGAAGAGGTATTTGCGAGTACAGCTGTCCATCCATCTTGCTTGTAATATTCCAGTCCAAAAATGTATTTGCAAATGCCAGCAGGAACTCCTCTGCTAAAGCTTCCTAATTTTTTGTCAAT
Source organism: Candidatus Woesearchaeota archaeon (assembly GCA_023267795.1). Lineage (GTDB taxonomy): Archaea > Nanobdellota > Nanobdellia > Woesearchaeales > DSVV01 > JACRPI01. Next base: position 7,756 of record JAHFMP010000026.1, read on the forward strand.
CCAGTTGTTCAAGTAGCCTGACAATAATCCTACAACATGGCTTTCCTGCTGTTGGTAAAGTCTGTTCATGTATGCTTGTTGTCTTATGGTTGATTTGATAACTCCAGTATCAGCAGTATTTTCTGGATCTTTGACTTCACCATTCTTCATTCCTCGAGCAACTTTTGTTTCTAATGTCTCTTTTTCATTTTCAACTTTTTTAAACTCTGCTTTTAGAACAGCAAGATCACCTGTATAGGATTGTTTTTCTGAATTACATTCTTCTGTTGCACTGTTATAATCTGAGCAGGAATAATATTGTGCATTTCGTGCAGCTTTCTTTTCTTTAAAGACATAGATTTCTTTTTCAGTTCCATCACTTTCTTTCACAGCAATTTTTGTTCCAATATTCTCTCCATCGTAATAGAGTTCTGTATCTTCTTTAAGTACACCAACATAATGATCTGTTTCAATGTTGTAATCTATGGCACTATATCCTAAAGTTGTTTTAACATACCTGTTTACAGCTCTATCTTCTGCAGCGATTGCATTTATATCAGCAGATTCTCCAGAAAGACCCAGAGAGGTTGCTGTTGTCTTATAGGATTTTTCTTTCTTTTCTTTTGTTGCTGGAAAGTCGTTATAGATTTCTTCAATATTATTGATGGTATAATATTTTTCAGAATTCACGATATTCGTGTTAGCATCATATAATATAATTTCTACGTTAGTTGTAGAATAACTGTCTTTATACTTATTCTTAATAAAATTTAATACTCCAATATAAGTAGTATCATGATAAAGATTAGGATTATGAGAATTAGGATCAGGATCAGAAATAGCATAATTATGAGAAAGAAACAGTTTTGTGTTTTTATCATAATAGACTCTCCACGTATTATCGGAGGCGTAGAAACCAATATAATCTTTAGTATATAAAAGCTCATCAGCATCATATGTAACAGCTAAATCCCCGCCAGCTTTTATTAGATCTTCTGCACTTAATGAGGTTGCTGTTTGTTCTGCACTCGATGATGTTGCTGTTGTTTGAGCCTCAGTTGAATGCATTCCTATAATAACATTTGCCACCCCCACCAAATCATTACTTCCATATCTTTGCAATACAAAAGCTGTCGCTACAATTAACAAAATAATCGCAAATAAACTGCTGTAGTATTTTTTATGATGCGCTTTCATGTTTATACCAAAAAGTTCACAAATCCTCTTGTTGAATAGTGGAAAGTGGGATTTGTGAACTTTTTGTAGTAACATTTAAATATAATACTTGTGTATACAAAATATATGACAACAAAAAAAGAATATAAATGGAGATCACTGAAAGAATTTTTCAAGGATCTTGAAAAGAAAAAACAAGATCCTTTATTTATCAAAGCATTGGATGATTTCATGAAATATCACACCTCTTAAATAATTTATTTCTAAAAGCTTTATAGTTAAGATACTCTGGGCTCTTCAAACCATTGATATCATTAACATGTTTGTATGCTTTAAGAGCATGATCACTGAGCAGAGTCCTCTTATCAGAAGAAACAAGTATTGCCATTTGATACAGGGTAGCAGATGCAACAATAAGAGAGTCATTTCTTATATTTTCTTCTCCAATCCCTCCTCCTCTCTTTCTATATTCACTATAATATTTTTGAGCAAGACTTTCAACGAGAAAATTAACTTTTAGAACATGATTTTCTTTGGTAATTAACTGATCATAGAAGTACAAAAGATATGTCCTTATTTTCTGCTTTAAAATGTAAAAGAACTCTCTATCATCGACAAACTCACCATAAACGCTTGTATCCAACAATATTCTCTTTTCCATACGTT
>JAHFMP010000027.1 GCA_023267795.1 Candidatus Woesearchaeota archaeon
TTTATTTGGAATTAACGCAATTACTGGAGTTCCTTGCTCAATTAACGCTATTGTTCCATGCTTCAATTCACCTGCCATCATTCCTTCTGCATGAATGTAGGAAATTTCTTTGAGCTTTAATGCGATCTCTCTTGCCATTGGATATGAGATTCCTCTGCCAAGAACAAATATGTCTTTTTTGTCTTTGAGAAGCTCTGCAATTTTTTTAATTTGTTCTTCATTGTGATCTATTGTTTGCTCAATGCGCTCTGGAATTTTGTCAAGCTCCATACTGTTATGGCCAAGCTCATGCGCAATTTTCAAGAGCATAATTACTTGATTAGTGTATGCTTTTGTTGATGCAACACACACTTCTTGCCCTGCCAGAACTTCCAGAGAAATATCACTACATCGCTGGATTGTGGAGTAAGGAACATTGACCATTGATGCTATCTTTGCTCCTGCTTCTCTTGCATGCTTCAATGGAATAATGACATCCATTGTTTCTCCACTCTGCGAGATCGCAATCACTAAGGTTTCTTTGTCGAAATGGACAAATGTTTCTATTTCCGATGCAATATTTGCCCTTGCATTGTAACCTAACTTGTTCAACAGAATACAACCGACAAGCGACGCATGATAACTTGTACCAGACGCAACAAAAACTATCTTTTTGTATTCCTTCATCAGCTTGATAAATTTCTCAAGATTTGCTTTTTGTGTTGTAGCAAAAGAATCCAACAATCTTCTCGCAACTGCTGGCTGCTCTTTAATTTCCTTAATCATATAATGCTCAAACTGCTGCTTCTCTTCTTCCACACTTGCCCACTCAAACTCCTGCACTGCTTTTTTGACTTCTTCTCCTTGCTTATTGTAAAACTGATAAGACTCTGGTGTGATCACTGCAAACTCACTGTCCTCAAAGAAGATTGCTTTTTTTGTTTCATCACTAAAAGCATAAATGTCTGATCCTAATGTGAAGCCATCTTTTCTAATTCCAAGCGCAAGCGGAGAATCTTTCTTCAATGCATACAATGTTTCTTTTCCTTTTTCAAACAAGAGAATTGCATACGTCCCATTCACTTCATTCATTAATGCCATTATAGCATCTTTCATTGTCTTCCCTGCTTTGAGCTGCTCTTCTAAATAATGAGGAATAACTTCAGAATCTGTCTGCGATAAAAAGATCACTCCTTTTTTCTGAAGTGCTGCTTTAATTTCCTGATAATTTTCTATAATTCCATTATGACAAACAAAAATCCGCGCATCATTATTAAAATGTGGATGTGCATTTAACTGCGTGACGCCACCATGCGTCGCCCAGCGTGTATGGCCAATGCCAAGATTTGTTTCATAGTCTTTTTCCAGTGTTTCAAGGAAAGAACTAATACTTCCTGTTTGTTTTTTGACAACGCCTTCTTTTGTTGCAAACCCTACAGAATCATATCCACGATACTCTAATCGCTTGAGCGCTTTCAGAAGTTTATTTTTTACAGAATATTTCTGTTTTTGAACAATGCCAACAATGCCACACATAGTCTCTTGTCTCCTTCTTCTCCCTACAACTTGTTTAAAATATATTCTTCATCACATTCTTAAAGCTTATGAAATCATGTTTTAGAACTTTTTCATATAATCCACTTTCAGCTTTCTTAAACTCTCTACAATATGGTCTGCACTTGTTTCCTGAAGCTTCTTTTTTGTGAATGTGTTTGTCACTGCAATACATTTTGCTCCTGCTGTTTTTGCTGCAGTAATTCCATGAATAGTGTCCTCAATCACTAAACATTGGTTTGCCTTAATGTGCAGCTTTTCTGCAATTTTTAGATATGGTTCTGGATATGGTTTTGCAAGAGTCACATCCTCTGCTGTCACAATCGCATCAAAAATATGTTTGATGTCAAAATGACGCAGAATGGTACTGACACTCTGCTTTGGCGAAGATGTAACAAGCCCAACTTTAAACTTTTTTTTGCACTCTTTTGCCAGCTCTTTAAAGCCAGGATACACTTTTACTTTATTTTTTACTAATTTTGAAAATAAGAACATTTTTTTTTGCAGCAATACTTCTGGTGTCAATTTTATGCCATACTCTTTCAACAACTGTTTCTCACACTGTTCATGGAGTAGCTCAGAATTTACAATAACTCCATCCATGTCAAAAATGACGCCTTTTATCATTTTAAAAAAATCCTAACATTCGTGCTACGCACTCATAAAGAATTTTTGTTCACCCTTTATTCGTTGTTTCTACATCTCTCCTCTTTTCTAAAGAGAATTTTGCATAAAGAGCAAAATTCTCTAAATAATTAATAACGCTTCCTATTGCTTGTCTTTACTCACTACTTCTCCTGGCATCGTGGTTGTATTTGGCCAGAGTTTTCTTCCCGGATTAATCGACGTATGAATTCCTGTATGAACACCATCCCCAATAATTGTTCCAAGTTTTCTTCTTCCTGAATCTACAAGCTCTTTTCCAACTTGTGATTTGACAGTACCATCATCATGTCGGAGATTTGCTGCAATTGTTCCTGCACCAAAATTTACATGGTCGCCAATAACTGCATCACCCACATAGGATAAATGACCAATGATTGTCTTATTACCAATAATACTGTTTTTGACTTCCACAGCATTTCCTATTTTTGCATTATTTCCCATTGTTGTATCTCCCCTCACATAACAATTTGGACCAATGATACAATTTTGACCGATAAGAACAGGACCTTCAATATATACTCCTGACTTCAGGATTGTTCCTTTCCCAACTTCCACTGCACCATGAATTGTCACTCCTTGCTCTATTTTTCCATCATTCTTGAATCGCAGATTGTTGAGGAGCCTCTTGTTAACATCAAGCAAATGCCATGGATAAGTTACTGGAATCCAACCTTTTGCTGTTACTATCTTCACAGCCTCTTTTTTCGCAAGCGCAAGGACTGCATCTGTGAGCTCATATTCTCCTCGTACAGTCTTTTTGCTTTTTTTAAGCAGTGGAAAAATTTCTTGATTCAGCACATAACATCCAGTATTGACTACTTTTGTTTTTGGATTTGCTGGCTTTTCAACAATTCCCACAAGCTGGTTTTTTTCGTTTATCGTGACAACACCATACAACTCCGGATGCTCTACTTCCTGCACAAGAATTGCTGAAAACTCTTTGCTCATCGTGATAAGATCTTCTCCTTCAAAATAATCATCACCGCCAATAACAAAAAATGATTCGTTTCCTAAGTATTTTTCTGCCTGAAGCAACGCATGGCCTGTTCCTTTTGTTTCTGTTTGCTCTTGATAAATGAGCTTGATATTTTTGTATGCTGTACCAAATTCATGTTCAATCATCTCTTTCTTGTAATGAACAACGAGAATTGCTTCTTTGACAGCTCCTTGCAAATTGTCAAGCAAGATGGAAAGCATTGTTCTATTAGCAACCTTCAGCAATGCTTTTGGCTTTGTTGCTGTTAACGGAAACGTTCGCGTACCTTTCCCTGCAACAAGAATGACTGCTTTGGTCAAAAGTGTGTTTTGTAATTTATTCATTTTTGTTCATCTATCTTTTTTATTATTACTCTTCTTTACATTTTCTTTTTTCAATTTTCTGCTTCAATAGAAGCGACAATTGCTTTTGCAATCTGTTCAATTTTATTTTTTTCTTTGCCTTCAACCATCACTCGACAGAGGTTTTCTGTTCCTGAATATCGAACAAGAATACGACCTTTGCCTGCTAACTCTTTTTCTCCTGCTTCCATCACTGCACGAAGGTTGGGAAATGTGTCTAATGGTTTTTTTTCTTTTACCTGCACATTGAGAAGGATTTGAGGAAATACTGTCATGACTTGTGCAAGCTCACTTAATGGTTTTTTTGTCTGCTGCATAATGCTCACTATTTGGAGTCCTGCAAGTGTCCCATCACCTGTTGTCGCATACTTGCCAAAAACAATGTGACCTGCCTGTTCGCCACCAAGCGTATACTTATTTTTTCTCATTTCTTCAATGACATACCTGTCACCTACTGGACTGCGAACAACTGCAATACCAGCTCTTTTCATTGCCTCATCAAAACCCACATTTGCCATTACTGTTGTGACAACTGTATCTTTTTCCAGCTTTCCTTTATTTTTGAAATGCACCGCAGCTATTGCAAGGATTTTATCACCATCAACAAGATTTCCTTTTTCATCAACAAGAATTACTCGATCTGCATCTCCATCTAATGCAATTCCTATATCTGCTTTTTCCTGTGTTACTTTTTGCTGGAGCATCTCAGGATGCAACGCACCACAGTTTTTGTTGATATTTAAACCATCTGGCGTTTCATTGATAACAATAACTTCTGCACCAAGCTCTTGGAAAATTAATGGTGCAACTTTGTATGCTGCGCCATTTGCACAGTCAAGCACTATTTTGTAGCCTTTCAAAGAACGATTTTTGATAGAATGTTTAACAAACTCCACATACCTTCCTCGCGCATCTTCAATTTTATGCGCTTTTCCCAACATCTCTACTGGTTTTGTCAGTGTAATTTTATTTTCTGTAATGTATTTTTCGATTTCTTCTTCTACAGCATCTGGCAACTTGTAGCCGTCATGCGAGAAAAATTTGATGCCATTATCTTCAATTGGATTGTGTGATGCAGTAATCATAATTCCTGCATCTGCTGCAAATGATTTAACCAGATGCGCAAGTGCTGGCGTTGGCATTGGACCAATCTGATAGACATCAACCCCTAAAGAACACAATCCTGAAGTAAGTGCATACTCGAAAATGTAGCCGCTAACTCTTGTATCTTTTGCAATGATTACCTTATGACGCTTGTGATTTCCTTTCGCAAAAACTAATGCTACTGCTTGACCAATCTGCAATAATAAAGAAGGAGTCATTGGATGCTGATTTACTGCACCGCGTATTCCATCTGTTCCAAAAAGCTTGCGTGCCATGTTTCTGGTGGTTGGAGGGTTATTTAAATACTTAGTGGAAGAAAAAAGACCACTTTTTCGTGATGAAGGTTACTTTTGAAAGTATTTTTTTGGATTTTTATAGACTGTGTTTATCAATTGTCGCAATCTTGGCTCCATAGGAAGAGTATCAAGCTCGTGCTGTCTATGGTATCCTGCATAGGTGATTTCATCATTTTTGAGAATTATCTCTAAATCATCTAATTGTCCCACTGCTTCTGCTGTAAATGTATAGAATTCAAAAATAGTATTTGGATCTTTATACGCAATCTCTCTTCCAAAGGCAACACTCATTCTTACATAGACAGGATTCCTAATGCCTAAACTCACTTCTTCCTTGCTTTCTCTCACTGCACAATTCCAAGCTCGCTCCTCCCTTGTATCCCCGTAATCTTTTGGCTCTATTCTTCCTCCTACAATCGTGTATAGATATTCTCCTGTTTTGTTTCTAAAATTCCTTGTTTTTACTAATAATACGGCAAATTCACCACACTCTGGCAAATATCTGTAAATGATTACTCCAGAACATATTCGAATATTTTCCATTTATTTTTAGTTTTTTTTTAGAATTTACAAAGATTCTGGTTTTGGAAAATACCATTTTAGGCATTGCAATGGGCATTGTAAACATTGCAATGCATTGCAATGGCCATTGCAATGAGGATAATGCATTAAAAACAAGATTTTGAACAATTTTTGATGAAAATACCTGTGAAATTACTCAAAAATTATTCGAAAAGAAGAAAAAAAGAGTATAAGTGAGAATTAAGTGGGGGGAAAGTGGGAAAAAAAGAAACGGGAACAAAACATGTTTTTAAGAATGTATTTTAGGCCATTGCAATGTAGACAATGGGCATTGTAAACATTGCAATGGGCATTGGATTCATTGCATTGGCAACATTGCAAACATTGGCAATATTGGAAATGGGTTTATTGATTCATAATACCTGTACATTATACATTTTCTTAATTTTTTCTTTATTGGTAACAGAAAAAAGCTTGACGCCAGAAGGTAATGCAGATTCTTCTACAAAACCTTTCTTTTTCAAAATATTCATATTAACCCTAATAGTATTAATGCTATGGCCTGTTAATTGGCTAATTTTAGTGTAGGACAAAGGATCTGCTTCACTGATTAACAAGTTGAGAAGCTTTTGTTCTGGATTCGTCATTCTAGACCATTGTATTGATATAGGCTCTTCAAAAGAAAAATGCGGTGAAAGTACTGCTGGTGCATGCGCTGGAATAAGCGTTGGCTGTTGCATTTGTTTTTCTTGTTCCTGTTTTTGCTGCAGTGATAAAAGAATTTCCTGCAATTTTTCTTTTTGCTGCTGCAATTCTTCCAACTTCGATTCAAACACTTCAGAAACTTCTTTTTTGATTTCTGCCTTTGTTGCTTCAATCTCCACATTGAGATCTTCTGCAACTTTTTGTGAAACTACAGCATAATCCGGCTCTTTCTGAATTATTTGCACTGCTGGCTTTTCCATTGCTTTTTTGTGGACTGTTTCCAAATGATTGTATATTTGTGCAAAATCTTGTTCATATTTTTTCAGATATGCTTCCATTATCTCTTGGAGCTTTGCAACATGCTTGTCCTGTTTTTGCAACGCTTTATGCAGAAAAGTAATCCAGCTATTGACTTTTGTGACTTCTGTTTTTGTCGCTTCTTTATGATTTGTATGCTGACTGTGAAGCGAGAGATGATTCTGATGTAGATATTTAAGCCATTCCTGCTGCTGTTTCATATTTGCATTAAGTGATACAATGTTACTGCTTAACGTAGAAAATGCATCTTGCACATGCCCATGCATTGCGTGGATTCTTCTATTAGCAAGTACTGTTTCTTTTGGTTTAAAGATATCGAATAATCCCATCCCAGAATTTTTGGAGTTGTTTGAATATTTAAAGGTTTCTTTGAAGAAAGTCAGCTATTTATTGCCAAAGTCAGGTTTCTATCACAATTACTTTATGTCCTGCTTCTTCAGCCTCTGTGAGACAGACATCAAAGATTTCACAATCCATATTTTCTCTTATCTTTGCTTCTTCATACACTCGCTTCTTTAGTCTGTTTTTAAGTTTCTTCAAAGATGTTTTTGTTACAATGCAACAATCAACACACTTCTTTGGAAGATAATGAGAAAGATGCGAATCAATCACCAAGGATATTTCCTTCTTTCTTGCTTCTTTAATTATTCTGATGAGGATGTTGTTGAGCTTTTTTGTGTCTATTATTTTTGCTTTTCGTTTCTTGTCATAATTTACCCAGAGTTTTTCTTTTTTTATTATGGCATTGACGTCAATATAGAGCGCATGTGTTCGCATTGCAATGGCTGATGCAACGGTTGTTTTTCCTGTTGCGGGAGTTCCTGTCACTATCGTGATTTTGCTTTTTTTCATTGATACACCTTCTGGAAGACTTCAATAAACATATCTTGCGGAATTTGGATTCCTGCATTCACAAATGCTTTTGCCAACAATGTTGCCGCTCGTCTTTGTTCTTCTGTTTTTTTACTTACTTGGATTTTAAGGAGTTCTTTTAATGTAAATGAATTCATGTAGCCTTCATTGACTTTCAATGTTATTTCTTTTTTGCCACTGGTGATTTTCAGATTTTCAGGATCTCCACCTGCTTTTCCATTTTCAAACAACCACTTTTTTTGTAGGAGCGAATCTTTTGTAAATCCATGTTGCACTAACGTCCACTCCATTAACGCCTGGATGATTGTTTTTACTTCTGCATTTTGAAAAGTTCTTTTTTCACCCTTACAGAACTCATCGAATGACACCATGTTGGATTTATTGAGAATGTATACTTTACCAAGATATTGTACTACTTTCTGCCTTACTGTTTTCTCTTCCCAAACACTTTTTACGAGATAGGCATATTGTATTCCTTTGATATTCTTTACTCGAATGAACATAGTGCCTAAGAATTTGCTTTAGACTATATATAGTTTCGCCTGATTTATTGACTTCTCTTGTCCTTTATTATTTTAATAATTATAGAGAATTTTGAATAACCCCTCAAATTGTCAAAATTCTCAATAGATGCCTTCGAATAAAACTTCCAAAATCGAGGTTATTCAAAGTCATCTATAGAAACATTTCCTGATAATTCATCCAAAGAGAATTTTCTACTTCCTGCAATTCCATCTTCTTGATCTTTGCAATCATTTTGTAGGTTTCAACGACATTCGCTGGCTCATTCTTTTGATCTTTTTGTGGTGCAAGAAACGGACTATCTGTCTCTCCAAATAATTGGGTCATCGGCATGAATTTAATAAGTTCTTGAAAATGGTCAGATCTTGTGCAATTTGTTGGAATACTGCAATACCACTTGTTGTCTCTGATTTTTTGCCACAATGCTTTTTTCCCAGAGAAACAATGCATGATAACTTTTTTAGCTTGATGCTTTTCTAAAATATCAATCACTTCTGCTTCTGCTTTTCTGGAATGGATTATTAATGGCTTTTCTATTTCTTTTGCAAGAATGATGATTTTTTCAAAAATCTCAAACTGCTTCCGTGTTTTGTGCTCATTTTTTTGATCTATTCCCACTTCTCCAATTGCAATAATATCGTTTTTGTGCTTTTTTATGAACTTGAGCTCTTCGTCTGGGTTGAAATTAATGGATTCTTCTTTGTAGTGACCTGCTTTGACATCATCCATCATTGCTTCCCACGGATAAATGCCAAGCGCTGCTTTGATTTGCGGATATTTTTTTGCTAATTGGAGCACATGTCTGTTTGTTTCTTTGTTAAGCCCATTTGCAATAATTATTTTGACGTTATTTTTTTCTGCATTCTTTATTGCTGCTTCTATTTGTTCTTCTGTAAAAAAATATGGATCAAGGTGCGCGTGGACGTCAAGGTACATTTTTTATCCTTCAAAGCTTTTGTAGCTCTTTTTTTATTTTATTTATTATTGGCTCAAAACAGGCATCTAAAATAGAGAGTGCATCTTTTGCCTCTTCTACATTTGGCATGTATCCATTATAGTTTATTTTATTTCTTAAATCTTTTAGATTTAATAAAACTTGAATGGGTCTTTTTGTTTCAACGCTTAACGTTAATAACTCCTTAATCATCTCTATATGGTGACCCTTTTCTGAAGCTTCTTTTCCATGAATGAGAAGAAGCACATCCCCAAGCATTCTAAAAGATTCATAAACATTTCTTACAATTGTGAATGAAGATTCAGCTGTAGGGACTATTGTTTTCGTGAATTTTATTTCTGCTTCTACAGCTGAAACCATACTCTGTGCTTTAAATTTATCCGGGATACGTCTTCTTATCATGGTTTTACCTCTAAAAATCCTTTGAGCACTATTCCATTCGCAATGTTTGCAAAAAGATTTTTATCTACATTCTTTCGTGAAAAGATGTGAAAGCTTACATTTATATTTTCTCGATACCCTAATTTCCGAATAACTGCTCTCCAAATATCAAGTTCTTTTTCTTCAGAAATCTCAACAGCAATATCCAAATCGCTTGTCTTTATATCATCACCTTTCCT
>JAHFMP010000028.1 GCA_023267795.1 Candidatus Woesearchaeota archaeon
CTTTTTTCAATTGGAGAAAGGCAGCGATCTCTTTTGGTATTCGTACAGCAAGACTATTTCCAACTTGCGCAACCTTTGTTTTCTTTGCGAGTCCAAATAATCCAAGCTCTTTTGATTTTACTTGTATTTTTTTTGCAGTATCGCTGTCAAAGAAAGCTTCACCACATATAGTACAAACTGTTGCTTTAAATCTGCCAAGAGAAACTCCAAACTCTTTGTGTTCAATGGTTCTTTCTTCCAAATTGCCTTTTCCACACATGACGCATTTCATTATTTTTCACCCTAGTTTTTGTACACAGTGATCACAAACAAAGTATCCTCTTCTTTCATAAAGATGCATTCAACGCAGGCCATATTTGCGTGCCATTTTTCTGTATCTTGCTCTTTCCATTTCATTCCTTGTTTTATCGTTGTTTCCGCTTCTTTAATATCAATGCCATAACCATCAATCTTTTCTAAGGCATGCTTACTAAAGATAATCTTAATGAATAATCACCTGTATATACGAAGATTTACCCATATATATATTTTGTGATTGAAATTCTAAAAAGTGGACAACAGAAATTTTTCAAATATTATGAATTTTTGTATGGAGCCTGACTTTCACCAACTTTTATAAATAAAAACACTTTCAATTCCTTCATGGGACTTCTTGACGAATCAATAGAGCCACAATCATTTTTAGAAGCAAACAGTAAAGGCCAGTATATTTTTGAGTTGATACAGCCTATTCTTTCCAAAGTCGTTGTTGCACTGATTGTTCTTCTTGTTGGCTTTATTATAGGAAAACTTATTGGAAAAATAGTGCACTGGTTCTTGCGAACATTGGAAATAAATGCACACTGGAAAAAATTGACTGGCATGACTATGAGAGTAGAAAGCTTTTTGAGTGGAATAACATCTGGGATTATTTATTTCATTGTTGTTGTCATTGCATTGAATGTACTTGGATTGTCAGAAGTAATTGCCAAAGTGATAAGTTTTGGGTTGATCTGCCTTATTTTCATCTCAATAATACTTGCAGTGAAGGATTTTATTCCAAACTATATTGACGGTCTGCGGCTTCACAAGCGAATAAAAGTAAAGGAAACAGTGCTTATTGAAAATATGAAAGGAGTTGTAGAAGAGATAACCTGGACAGACGTAAAAATAGTTGCAGAAAATGGAGATATTTTATATATTCCTCACAGTTTGTTTCTCAGAAAAGGATTTAAGAAAGTAAATAAGTAAAGAGAATTTTGCAAAGTACTCTAAAGATTATTTTTTGAAATAATTTTTTAGATAATAAGAATAAAAGTAAAATGAGTGAGCCACAAAAAAACAAAAAAACTAAAGAAAAGATAGGGATCCTTCACTGGGCAGACCAGATTGCAGATCGAGTGATCCAGCAAAAAGGAGACAGGGAAAAATATACTATAGCATCTGGCATTACTCCAAGCGGCGCAGTGCATATTGGGAATTTTCGTGAAATTATTACACAAGACCTCATCGGTAGAGCATTGAGAAGCAGAGGCAAGAAAGTTAGGTTTATTTATTCTTGGGATGATTATGATGTTTTCAGAAAAGTTCCAATCAATATGCCTAATCAGAAAATGCTTCAATCCTATTTACGAAAACCAATAGTGGATGTTCCTGACCCTTATGGTAAAGAAGAATCCTACGCACGATATCATGAAGTCGAAGTTGAGGAAGCAATTAAGAAAGTAGGAATCCATCCTGAATTTTTGTACCAAAGCAAAAAGTACAGAGCATGCGAATATGCAGACCAAATTATTCAAGCATTAAAAAATAAAGAAAAGATAAAGACAATTCTTGACAAATACAGAGTAGATCCTCTTCCAGAAACATGGCTTCCAGTCACAGTATTCTCGCTGAAAGACAAAACAGACAAAGTAAAAAACCTATGTTGGGATGAAAAGCACACTATTTCCTATGAATTAGAAGATGGTACTGTAGAGCATGCAGATATTTACAAATCTGGAAATGTCAAACTGCTATGGAGAATTGACTGGCCAATGCGTTGGGCATGGGAAAAAGTTGATTGTGAACCAGCAGGAAAAGACCACTCTACTGTTGGCGGAAGTTTTGATACAGGAAAAGAAATCGTTAAAATTTTCAACTGGGAACCGCCAGTTTATCATATGTATAATTTCATAAGCATTAAAGGTGGTGCTGGAAAAATATCCAGTAGCAGTGGAGAAGTTATTACACTAAACGATTGTCTGGAAATTTATGAACCGCAGATCATTCGCTGGCTTTTTGCAGGCACACGACCAAGCGCAGAATTTGCGATCTCTTTTGATGCAGACGTTATTAAGATTTATGAGGATTTTGACAAGTGCGAGAGAATATATTTTGGAGAGCAAAAAAATGTCAGCGAAAAAGAATTGGCAAACCAGAAACGAATCTATGAATTTTCTTGTGTCGAAGAAGGAAAAATTCCAAAAACAATTCTTTTCCAGCCGGGATTTCGTCATTTGACTAATGTCTTGCAACAAAATGAATTGGATATTAAGAAAACAATTGGCTATTTCGAAAAACAGATCAAGAATAAAGAAGACAAAGCAAGATTACAAACAAGAGCAGTGTGTGCAAAAAACTGGATTGAAAAATATGCACCTGAAGAATTCAAATTCACTATAAATCATGCTATTTCTGAAAATGTGAAAGCAGAATTAACCAAAGAACAAAAAGCAGCATTGCATGAACTTGCGAAGCAGCTTGCAGAAAAAGTGTGGGAAGATAAAGATTTGCATGAAGAATGTTATATTATTTTGAAAAACAACAATCTTGAACCAAAGGATTTTTTCAGCGCCGCGTATAAAGCGTTGATTGGGAAAGAAAAAGGCCCAAAATTAGCTGCATTTTTGATTGAGATTAAGGAAAGGGCAATAAAATTGTTGAAAAGTGTGTAGATCTACATTGTTCTCTTTAACAGTATCTTTCACTTTTTAACAATCTTTATAAAACACCTCTGTTTCTCAACAGCTATGACCACAAGACATGGAGGTTCACGATATCGGACACGAAAAACGTTTAGAAAGAATGTCAAAGAACGTGGAAAAATAAGCATGACGCGTTATTTCCAGAAATTAGTAGAAGGAGAACGAGTGATTCTCAAAGCAGAACCTGCTGTGCAGAAAGGCTTGTATCATGCACGATTCCATGGTTATCCTGGCAAAATTGCAGGAAAGCAGGGAAGCTGTTATGTTGTTTCAATTAATGATAAAGGAAAACAAAAAGAACTCCTTGTCCATCCAATACATTTGAAAAAATTAGAATGTGGAAAGTGAAAGAACAATGAATAATCCACAAATCATTGAAGAAATTCCATTAAACATTGTTGAAGTAAAAGAAATGCTCAAAAAAATAAAAGAAAGAGATGCAGAACTCAATTTTCGAGCGCAAAAAACAGCAGAATACCTTGATGCAATTAACACAATTAAACCAAAGCAGGCAAAAGAATTAAAGGAAAAAATTGAAGCATTGGATATTCCAAGAATGAAAGAGGCATATATTCACAAGTTTATAGATATCATGCCATTAACTGCAGAAGGTGCGAAAACAATCTTTTCTGGCTTGAATATTTCTGTTACAGCAGAGAATGTAAAAAAAATTACAACAGTGATCAATGAGTATGCAGAAAAGCCAAAGAAACAAAAGGAAGAAACTGCTGAATAATCCTTTTTAAATTACATCATTCCCATTCCTGGCATGCCACCCATACCGCCCATAGAAGGCATTGATGGAGTTTTCTTTTCTTCAGGAGCATCGCCGACAAGTGCTTCTGTTGTTAAAATCATGGCAGCAATAGATGATGCATTTTGTAACGCACTTCTGCACACCTTTGTCGGATCAATAACACCTGCTGCAAAGAGATCACAAATTTCATCAGTGGTTGCATTGTAGCCAATATTGTATTCTGTTTTCTGCAAACGTTCCACAATAACACTTCCATCTTTTCCTGCATTAATAGCAATCTGTCTCAATGGCTCTTCTAATGCTCGCTTCACAATAGAAATGCCTGTGCGTTGATCTTCATTGTCTACTTTCAAACCTGATAGTGCTGACATGGAACGAAATAAAGTAATACCGCCGCCAACAACAACACCTTCTTCAATAGCTGCACGGGTTGCATGAAGTGCATCATCAACACGCGACTTCTTTTCCTTCAATTCAGTTTCAGTTGGTGCTCCGACATTGACAACAGCAACACCGCCAGACAATTTTGCAATCCTTTTTTGGATATCTTTTTTGTCATACTCAGATTCAGTTGCATTATACTGTGCCTGAAGCTGTGCAACACGTTTTTGGATATGTACTTTATTTCCCATTCCTTCAACAATGATTGTTTTATCTTTATCTACTTTAATCTTTTTTGCTTTACCTAGGTGTGCAATATTTACAGTATCTAATTTCATTCCTTTTTCCTCACTGATAACCTGTGCACCTGTTAGCACTGCAATATCTTCAAGCATTGCTTTTTGGTCATCACCAAATCCAGGAGCCTTCACTGCAACAACTTTAATTGCACCACGAAGAATGTTTAAGACAATTGTTGCAAGTGCCTCTCCTTCAATATCTTCACAAACAATAAAAAGAGGTTTGCCTTCTTGGCTGACTGCTTCAAGAACAGGAACAAGATCTTTCATCTTGCTGATTTTTTTGTTAAAAAGAAAAATGTAAGGATCTTCAAGAAATGCTTCCATTTTCTCTGCATCTGTCACCATGTATGGGCTTAAATATCCACGATCAAACTGCATACCTTCTACTACTTCGAGTGTTGTTTCCATTGACTTTGCTTCTTCTACTGTAATAACGCCATTATGGCCTACTTTTTCCATTGCATTTGCAATAAGCACACCAACCTCTTCATCGTTGTTTGCAGAGATAGTTGCGACTTGCAGAATTCTGTCTTTTGTTTTGACTTCAATACTTTTTGCCTGAATTGCTGCAACAACTGCTTTTGTTGCTTTTTCAATTCCTTTTTTTACTTCAATAGGATTTGCTCCTGCTGCAATGTTTTTTAATCCTTCCCTGACAAGTGCCTGTGCAAGAACAGTTGCAGTTGTAGTGCCGTCACCTGCAACATCCTGTGTTTTTGATGCAACTTCCTTGAGAAGCTGTGCACCCATATTTTCAAAAGCATCGTCCAATTCAATTTCTTTTGCAATAGTGACTCCATCGTTGATCACTGTTGGACTTCCATAACTTTTGCCAAGAATGACGTTTTTCCCTTTTGGTCCAAGAGTGACTTTTACTGTGTTTGCAAGCTTGTCAACTCCAGCAAGTAATTTTGTTCGTGCTTCCTGATCAAAGAGAATGTGTTTCGCCATAAGTTTCTACCTCTGTTGTTTCTGTTTGTTTTTACTTGCTAATTTTTGCCAAAATTTCATCAATTTTCAAAAGCAATAATGTTTCTCCATTAAGCGTTATTTCTGTTCCTGCAAAACTATCGTAAAGAACTACGTCACCTGCTGCAATAGGGCATTTGTCAATTTGAGGCACTGCAACAATAGTACCTTCCTGACTTTTTTCCTGTGCTGTATCTGGAATGTAAATTCCACCTGATGTTTTTTCTTCTGCTTTTTTTGGTCGCAACACGACACGATTGTTTATTGGTTGAATTGCCATTGAACAGAGAATACGCAGGTGATATTTAAAAGTTATGGAAAAATGTTCCTCTGTTTCCTGTCGAAGTTGCATATTTCACTCGCTGAATCGTATGGCACCACTAAAAGAAAATTTTATAAATAAGCTGTAAAATTCTTGATGTAATGCAAGAAGGAATTTATAGAAGAAAGACTACCCAAGAAGAAAGATATAGTGAGGGTATTAGGCTAAATCAGATGTTAGAACCCACAACGAGGAACTATTCAAGATTTGCTGTTGTTGCAGTGTCTGATGAAGAAACCGCAGTTCTCATTCTTGAAGCAGATACAACGTTGAGTGATGATAGTGTGCTGAACAGATATTGCAAAGACGATAGATACTTTTCTTGGAAACTAAAAGGAGATGTTGTTTTTCTGCAAAAACCAGTTTCAAATGTCACGTATGAAGATGTTTTCCGTGCTTATTCTAAAGATATTGACGAATGTGGACGATATTATGATAGAAAAGATTGTTCGCTTGAATATCTTCTGAAAAATGTGAAGGGGTTAGAAGCAAAAATAGCAGAACAAAATATTGAAGGAATAGATAATGTTATACATATTTGTCCTACTACTCCTATTGAAGGAACTTATGCTATTGAAGAAAGTGCTGCAAAGTAATACAGCTTTTTTTAAATAATTTCTTTAACCTTCTTCATAATACTCTCGACATCCATTCCATGCTTCTTATACAAATCAGCAACTGATCCACTTTCTCCAAATTCCTGCATTCCGAAAGAAACAATTTTATTTCCCTGTCCAATCTGCGCCAAACTATATGCAACTTCCCGCCCCAAAATCTTATGATGCGCATCGTGAACAGTAAACAAAGGAATTCCTGCAGGAATTAATGCACGAAATGCATCTGTGTTGAGATGTGACAAACTAAAAATATCAATAACACAAACAAAAATTTCCTGCTTTTCTAATTCCATAGCTGCCTGCATTGCCAATTCCAAACCAGCCGCAGAGCCAAGAATAATTGCCTGAGGAGAATCAACAGCTTTTACCACGCGAGCACCCATTCCATAAACCAACTGCTGTTGTGAATAGATTGGAAGTTTCTGTCGTGTCAAACGAAAGTATGCTGCTTTGTTTTGCAGATACATCATTTTCATCAATTCCTGTGTTTCATTGCAATCAGCAGGCTCATAACATTCCATGCGAAATAAATCATTCATGATTTCAGGAACAATTGTTGATTGATGACTGCCGCCATCCCATTCAACACCAAGACCTGCGTGTGTTCCAATGATTTTCACATCAACATCAGCATAACAAATAGAGTTTCGAATGACGCCAAGACATTCTTTGACAAAAATATCAAACGTTGCCATCCATGGCTTTTTTCCAGAAAGTGCAAGCCCGGAAGAAACACCTGCCATGTTTGATTCTGCAATACCTACCTGAATAAATCTTCCGGATCTGTTTCGTGAACTAAAAGTGCCAAATTGTTTTGCAAATTCTTCCATTTTTACAGATCCTGCAACTCCTGCTGTGACTGCAATAACACGTGAATCTGATTTCCCGAGTGCAACAAGATATTTTCCAAATGCATCCCGTGTTGCTGCTGGCTGTTCAAACAGAATTATCTCAGACGCAGGAGAAATATGGTGATGAAGAGGAACAGTGTGTTGTCTTTTTTCCTCTGAAGAAAGTTGAACAGAATCAATGTATGCATCAATGTTTTCTGGATATTGCACATCAAGAACTGCAAGCAATGCCTGACATTCTTGTAATGCTTTTTCAAGATCAGCACCTTTTGGAGCAGTACCATGCCAAATTGCATCTCCTTTTCGTGCAGCATTTGCCATAAAGGAAATTCCTGCTCCTTTTATAGTATCCAGAAGAATCATAACAGGAACATGTTCTTGCTCTTGAATCAGGTGCGCTTCAGTAATTGCCCAATGAATCTTTTCCACATCACTTCCATCAACATCAATTGTTGCCCAGCCATAGCTTTGCCATTCCTGAACAAAATTGCATGGCAAGACATCTTTCACAGCACCATCTTGATCAACTTTGTTGTAATCTAAGAATGCAATCATATTATCCATCTTCAGAATACCAGCAGATTTTGCTGCTTCTGTAATGCCGCCCTTTGCAGATTCACCATCACCAATAATAGTATAAATTTTGGATTTTTTTTGATCTATTTTTGCTGCAATAGCCATGCCGACTGCAACACTTAATCCTTGGCCAAGAGGACCACCGCAGGTTTCAACACCAGGAGTTTTCATGTTGAGATCAGTGTGTCCCTGTAATCTGCTACCGAATTTGCGAATAGTTGCAAGTTCTTTTTTAGGAAAAAATCCTGCGTATGCAAGTGCACAATAAAGTGCAGGGCAGGTGTGTCCTTTGGAAAGCACGAGTCGATCTCTATCATTCCATAATGGATTTTTTGGATCGTATTTGAGAATTTTACCAAAATACAAGACAGCAAGAACATCAATGATAGATAAACTACCACCAGGATGTCCGCTTCCAGCAGTTGCAATTGCTTTGATGTCTTCATATCGTAATTGTGCTGCAATTTTTTTGAGCATGCCAAAGTCAACGTCTGCCATGAATAAGAAGAATAATACTGCTTTTTTAAAGCTTGTTAAACAAAAATCACAATGTCCTTTGACACTCTTTTGTAAAAGGACATTGTGATTTTTGTACGTGAAAAGAACACACACCTTCATCGCAAAATACACTCTTCAGATAATTTTTATGAAAATAAAAAATAAGAAAAATATTGTGGTCACGTTTAGGAAGCTAATTCCTGAGTTCAGTAGTAGAGCGAATCAAAGCAAACGGTTCGTGAAAGCATGAGGAATTTTTATTTTTTAGACGATAGAATACATAAAAAAATGAATCTGAAAGAAGATAGAATCGCAAAGCATATAAATCTTCAGCAATGCAAACAGATTTCGTGGCACAAACAACGCTTGCTGATGTTCCTCTAAAAGAAGGAAAAGAACATCCAAGTAAAATAATAGCAGAAGAACTCGCAAAGAAGCAGCGAGAAATCGGAGTCGCAGAATTTTTTGCAAAAAACAGGCATTTGTTAGGATTTGACAACAAAAGAAAAGCACTCCTTACCACAATCAAGGAAGCAGTGGACAACGCATTAGACGCATGCGAAGAAGCAGAAATTCTTCCAGAAGTGCAGGTTGAAGTCATAGAAATAGGAGAAGAAAGGTTTAGAATTATTATTGAAGACAATGGTCCGGGAATTGTCAAAAAACAAATTCCAAAAATATTCGCAAAACTTTTGTATGGCAGCAAGTTCCACCAGAGAAGAATGTCAAGAGGACAGCAAGGCATAGGCATTAGTGCAGCAGTGATGTATGCACAATTAACAACAGGGAAGCCTGCAAAGATTCTTTCAAAGATTGCAAAAGAAAAACCTGCAACATATATGGGACTTATGCTGGATACAAAAACAAACAATCCAATTATTCAAGAAGAAAAAGAGCGTGATTGGCCTGAAAAAGAGCATGGAACAAGAATTGAAATGGACATAGAAGGAAGTTATCAAAAAGGAGACCAGTCAGTTGATCAATATTTGAAAGAAACAGCAATTGTCAATCCGCATGCAACTATCATATACACAAATCCAAAAGCAGAACAAATAATTTTTCCAAGAGCAACAGAAAACAAGCCAAAAAGAGCGCAGGAAATAAAGCTGCATCCATAT
>JAHFMP010000029.1 GCA_023267795.1 Candidatus Woesearchaeota archaeon
CCTGTTGAGAGTATTGCTGATTCTCTTCTTGTAGGATTTGGGCTTGAAGTTATTTCAACTCCTGGACATACTGTGGGAAGCATTTGCATTTATTCTGCATCACAAAAAATTCTTTTTAGTGGTGATACCATGTTTGCGCACACCTATGGCAGAGTTGATTTGCCAACATCAGTTCCCAAAGAAATTATGCGCTCGCTTTTGAAATTGAAGAAACTCGATTACAAAACTCTGTGTCCTGGACATGATTATTGAGATTTGGAAGAAGTTATACTTTTACTCCAAATTCACGCAAGCTATTTTTTACTTCACGTATTGATTTTGCACTTTTCAACCAAGGATGTTGATATCCTGTATCACTATGACTCTTTCTTTGCGGCTCAGTTGTATCTGGATATTCAACATAATGTATTCCTTTCCATCCTCTTTGAATCCCTACTTTCAAATATGCATCTTTGTCATCAATAAAAATAATATTTTCAAACCCAACAACTGCATCATATATTCTAGGCTCAGGTTTCATTACTTTTACCTGATATGAAAGAAGCGAAGGACACATTGGATTATATACTGCAAATATTTCAGGATATCTTTTTAATAAAATTTTATGGACATGTTCTCCAATGTTTGATAAAATCCCTACTGCGTATCCTATTTGATGCAGTTGCTCTTTTAGTGCAATCATTTCACTTATTTGATCAGGAAAGGTAGCTCCTACTATTCTTTCAAGCTCTTCTTGCGTTACTTTTTTTGGAATCTCTAAACAATCTCTTAATTCATTCATAAACTCTAATGCAGTAATCTCTCCCCTACACACACGGAAGTCTAATCTGCTTTGAATATATTTTTTTTCAATCTCTTTTGCGGAATGCGATGAGTATTTTGCAGCCTGCTCATAAAAATTGCCATAGTTTAGTTTCACAAGCACTCCACCAATATCAAAAAGAATCAGTGTTTTAGAATACATTTCTGCAATTATTCATTATTTGTTTTTAAATCTTATCTTAGCAAAACTTTCTGCTTTTTGGTGCAGCTTTACTTCTTGATTTTATTATTGTTACTTTTTAATAAAATTCCAACCAGCCAATATCTCTCGTGTCATGGAAGGAACATGCTTTTGTCTTTTTGTCGGATGATATTCTTCTCCTACTAATTTTGCAGCAAGCTGCTTATATGCCACACTAACATTTCCTTCAGGATGCGTATAGAGTACAGGACTCTTGAGCTGATATGCTTGCCGTACTGTTGTTTCTTCAGGAATAACACCAACAACTGAATTCTCTAAAAACGCTTCAATGTTTAACACGTCTACTTCGTGTGATTCCCCGCGAACACGATTCACAATAATACCAAAAATTTCTTTGTTGAGTTCTCGTGCCATCTTTATTGTTTTTCTGCAGTCACTCATTGCAGCCAAATCAGGGGTTGTAATCGGAAGCACATAATCCACTGCATCAATGATTGTTTGCGCTTCAGGACTAACTCCTGGAGCACCATCAACAAGCACAATCTCTGCTTTCCCGTGGAGTTCTTGAAGCATATATTTGAAATTTCCCAAATTAATTCCTTTTGAACTTTCATACGCAAGATTTCCAGGAATGATTCGCAATCCAGAAGGATGATAATAGAGGCATGCACTCAGTGGTACTTTTCCTTCTAATGCATCATGGAGAGAGCGAAAAAGATTTGGAATACCCAGATGAATGGACATATTTGGTGCTGTCAAATCTGCATCTATTGCAATAACCTCCCTTCCAAAAGAAAGCAGTGCACTGGCAAGATTGATTGTTGTTGTTGTTTTTCCAACACCGCCTTTTGCACTAATAATTGCAAAAAATTTTGTCATAAAAAAATTCGTTCTGCTCACTTTGTTCGCAACGAATTTTACACCGTGTTTCTCTTAAAAATCCTCCAAGAGCATGGCGAATCTGGGGATTTTTTACATGAATGATTTTATGTATTCCATATATCTTTTCAAATTTTTATAAAATTCTGTGACTTTATCAATATGCACATGATATTCACCTTCCTCCAATTGCGCAATTAAAGTAACGTGTCGTCTATATTCATTAATACTGTTGTATTCTGCCTTGCTTAATGCCTTGAGGAGAATATAAAATTCTAAAAAATCAATTAGTTGTTGTTCTGCTGCATACAGCTGTTTGAGTTCTTTGCATTTCATCATTGGCTGTATAGGAAGTGTTTTTATCTTTCCTGTTTGTTTTGCATGCTCTCCAAGCGCATTCATCATGCATTCTGCTGTGGTAATCATGCGCTCAATAACATTTTTGAGCACATCTGTTGTTCGCGTATATTTGAGACTCACATAGATTAAATGATCTACTCGTTTTAGCTCTTCACTCGCTTCTGCCACACGATCCTGCATTCTATAATGATTATATATTCTTGTTTATATGCTTTGTGTGGCTTTTTTGTTTTTTTGTTTTCTTCTTCATTACCATTTCGTACTTATTTTTTGTTTTTTTATTCACTGATTTCCGTAAAGTTTATATACTCATTTTTCGTAAAAATAAAATATACATATTTTACTAAAAAAAAGAGGTGTTCATATGGCGATTAAGGATGCAAAAACTGTGGCTACCAAAAAAGCTTCTGGTGGTGTCAAAGCAACAGCAAGTGCAGCTGCACGTGCAAAACATGGCGATAAAACAGGCGGTGACCAAATGTCTCATGAACAACAACTTGGTGTCAAAGGCTCTGGTTTGAAAAGACGATCTTAAATTTTATTAAAAAATATTCAAAATAAAAAACTAAAAAGGTGATTGTATGGTAGGAAAAGATTATGTCAATAAAGTGGGATCCACTGTCGCAACACAGGGTGCAAAAGGAAAGAAACATGAAAATGATTTTCCTGAAGGATCGGGAAAAACATTTAGTAGCGAAAAAAGACAATTTGGTGGTTTGAGGAAAGCAAAATAATAGAGAATTTTGCGCATAAACAGTAAAGTTCTCAATAATTATTGTGAAGGAGGTTTGAGATAATGGCAACAGCAGGAAAAGTAAAGGCAACAGTCGGTGGTAGCGGAGGAAAAAGTTCATTTGGACTTATTGCAAAGAAGAGCAGTGAAAATCGTCGAGCTGCTGGGCAAACCAATCAAAAGACAGGAATTGTTGCAGCAAAAATTGCTCAAGGAAAAAAAGTAGGAAAACAATAATATGGTTTTCAAAGCAAAGTCAACAGGCAGAAAAGCAGATGATTCTGTAGGATTGTTTGACAGTCGGCTTAGAAAAGCTCAGGCATCAGGATTGACAAGAGGCACTGCATCTGTTTCTTCAGGGAAAACAGGAAATGTCAATAAACAAAAATATGCCCTTAATTCAAGAGGTAATCTTGGATATAAATAAAATTTGCAGTAAGTTTTAAAAGCATCTTCTTTTCTTTTGTTTTTGTGAAAGAAAAAGAATATCTTGCATTTGCGTTGACATTTGTTGGTTTTGAAACTATTGCACAACAGGAAATTCATGAATTGCTCTCAAAAAAAGCAACTATTGAAAAAGGTATTGTACAGTTCTCTGCAACTGACAAAGAAATTGCGGAACTTTGTTATAGAACACAAGCATTGCGCATTGTTTGTAGACAACTTGCA
Organism: Candidatus Woesearchaeota archaeon; assembly: GCA_023267795.1. Lineage (GTDB taxonomy): Archaea > Nanobdellota > Nanobdellia > Woesearchaeales > DSVV01 > JACRPI01. The sequence continues at coordinate 3,606 of JAHFMP010000029.1, forward strand.
CTGTTCTCTTTTTCACATTCTCTTGATGATTTTAAAAAACAAGCAAAAGAGCATTTGAAATTCAGTGATCTTTCTCTTTTTTCTGAAAAAACCTTTCGCGTGAATTGTGACAGAGCAGGACAGCATGATTTTACAAGCAACGATGTTGCAGCAGCACTTGGAGAGCTTTTTTTGGACATGCAACCAAAAACATCTGTGCGCCTTGTCAATCCAGAACTTTTTGTGTATTGTTTGATAGAGGATTCTCAGTGTTTTATCGGCATTAACTTTGCCGGATTTGATCTCTCCAAGAGAGAATATAAAATTTATAATCAGGCAAACACACTCAATGCAGCATTTGCATATTGTGTTGTTCGCTATGCCGGCTACACAGGCAAAGAAGTTCTTCTTGATCCTTTGTCTGGGGTCGGTTTATTGCCTATAGAAGCATCATTATTTGCAACAAAAACTTCTCCAAGGTTATATCAAAAAGATCAGTTTGCATTTCAGAGATTTTTCAAGATCGATCTCTCTTCTTTTGACAAAGAGCCTGATGCAAAGAAAGCAAAACAACTTTCTTTGACAGGCTATGATGTTCATTTACGCAACATGGAGGCAGCAAAAAAGCATGCAAAACTGTGCAACGTTAGCAAATACGTGACATTTGCTCGTGGAGATATTGAGTGGATTGACACAAAAGTTGATGAAAAATCAGTTGATATTATTGTATGTCAAGCTCCTGTTGAAGGTCGTGCTGTTTCTGAAAAAGAGCTTGAGAAATTTTACAAAGAATTCTTTTATCAATTGGAGTTTGTTTTGAAGGATAGTGGAAAAATGATATTAGTCTGCCTGAAAACAGCCCTGTTGAAAAAAGTGTTGCAGTATTTTACTATTGTGGATGAGCATCTGGTCTATCAGGGCGAGCAGGAATTTGTGCTGGTGACGTTGAAGAAGAAAAAGTAAACTGATTCAATAACATTACAAACGTGCATCTCGTCTACATCCAAGAGTTTCCAAGTATAGCAAAGTAAGATCAGACAAGTAAGGAAGTTTTTTTATTTTTTCTAAACTTAGGAAAATCTGTTGTGTATGTTTTTGAGGTTCATTGTTCTTCATAATTCCAGAATAGGTGAGAACTTCAAACAAATGAAAAATGACAGTGACTTGCTTTCCAGCTCTGATATATACATATTTTTTTGTAGTTATCTCATTAAAATCATCGATAAGTAAGTTGCATTCTTCTAAAAGTTCTTGTTCCATCCCTTCTTCAACACGTTGTCTGTTTTTTACTTTACCAGCAGGGATTGTCCAAAACCCGTATTTTACATGCTCCTGCATGAGTATCTCTCCTTTGTTGTTTTTTATAATTGCAGCAACAGCGTGATGGTTGATGATATCTTCCGCAGTATATTTGATTTCATTCACAAAAATGAAGAGTTTAGTAATCTTTTTAACTTTTTCCAAAATTCGGGAACCGTTACCTTAATATTAAAAATTATTATATTGTGATTCGACTTTCTGTGATTTTGTTTTTGTTTATTTCATCGAGGAATGTGCGAGATCAGTTTGGAAATGTGCTTACAAAGAAAATAACAGAGTCTCGTGGTTTCAGATAATCAAAACTATAGAGAATAAATATGTTGAAGTAACAGCCTCCAAATGACGAAAAATATAAAAACAAAGCCACTTTCTTCTCTTCTGAAATAGGACAATACTGTGTTATCGGAAATGCTGCTGAAATGCAGTGTTGCTGAGGAAAGTCCGTCCACTACACAAAGATAGACAGCCTCTGAAAGAAGGAATGTGAAAACATTGGCAACCACACAGAAATGAACTCCTGCAGAATAATGGAATGATGCATGCGACATTTTTGGCAACAAAAACAAGCTGAGCTGCTGACGTCTTTTGCAGTGAAGATGAAACAGTGAGCCCCTGTTAGTGCAAGTCGGATTTCGACGCTAAGTGGAATACACAAACACTTGTTCATGTAAAGTGAAAGTGCACAGAAGACGGCTTATGATTGTCCTATTTCTTTTTTTCTAAAACTTTATAAACAACTTCTTCTGCCAGCATCTTATGGCACAAAACAGAATATCAATGCCGTCTGGAACAGGTGGCTTAGTACGCTATTTTGACGACTACAAAAGTAAAATTAGCATTCAACCAGTTCATGTTATTGTTTTTATTATCCTTGTTATTCTTGTTATTATTCTTTTGCAGATATTTGGTGTTTCTCTTTTGGGATTTTAGGTGATTTCTATGATTCCTGGCTTTCCTGGAAAAATTGATCCACGCATGATGAAGCAGGCAATGAAACGCATGGGAATTGATGAAACTGAACTTGCGGATGTACAGGAAGTTATCATTCGTTTTTCTGACAAAGTGCTTGTTGTTGCACCTGCACATGTCTCAAAAGTCAGCGCAATGGGAAATATCAGCTATCAAGTGAGTGGTACAACTACTGAACGATCACTGGATACAAAACCAACTATTTTTGAAGAAGACGTGCAGACTGTGATGGAACAAACAGGTGTTGATGAAAAAACTGCACGCTCTGCAATTGAAGCTGCAGAGGGAGATTTAGCTGCTGCAATTTTGGAATTGGAGAAAAAATAATAATCTATTCTTCATTCTACTTCTTGCTGGGTTGATTCCTCCACATTCAAATTAGGCACTGCTGCTCTGCTAACAATCATAATGTCTCCCATGCTTTTGACTAGTGCGTGCGGCACAATCACTCCTTTTGCATTCCCAAGAATTTTGTTCAAAAAAGAATTCTTTGTACTCCTGATGCGCCACCCAAATATTTTGTTATTTGTGAGAATTGATTCTTCAACATCTCCAAAATAATCTCCTGTATCTGTAAATACTTTCATCTCGTACGTGTCTGTAATTCGCTTCATCTTTAACATAGTAATTCCCTCCATAAAAATCCTTTACTCCGAAGGAGTAGACAGAACTTTTAAACTACAAAGTATTTAAGTATATAAACTTTTTCAAATCAAACATGAAAAAACTAAAATATACGCAAATTGAAAATGTTGTTCTTGTAGGAACCTCTCATATAGCAAAAGAAAGTGTGGATAATGTTGCTGCTGTCATTGATCATTTTCACGCAGCAGGATCATGTGTTGTTGGTGTTGAACTTGATAAACAGCGTTTTTATTCTCTTGTGTCTGGTCAAAAGCAGGCAACAATTTTTTCTTTGGAAAACATCAAGCGCTTTGGTTTCAAAGGTTTTGTTTTTGCAATGCTTGCCTCTATTTTTACAGAAAAACTTGCAAAAGTAGTTGGCGCAAAACCAGGAGATGATATGCTCTCTGCAATACGCACTGCAAAAAAATGTGATTTAGTGATTGCATTGCTGGATCAACCTATTCAAATTACATTGCGCCATTTTTCTCAGAAATTAACATGGAAGGAAAAATGGCATTTTTTTGTTGATATTTGTGCAGGCTTCCTGTTTCCTAAACAGCAAATAAAAAAATATGGTTTGGAAAACATTGATCTTCGAAAAGTTCCACCAGAAACACTTATTCGAAAGCTGTTGTTTTATGTGAAAGAGCGGTATCCAAACATTTATACTGTTTTGATTAGTGAACGAAATCAGTATATGGTGCAGAAGATTCGGAAGTTTCAGCAAAAATATCCTGAGAAAATCATTATTGCTGTTATTGGTGCTGGACATGAAGAAGGAATGAAGAAACTTTTAGAAAATTGATGATGTTTTTTCGCTATCTTTATATACCTCTTTTTCCAAAAAAACAGCAATGGTCAATTATGCAGAACTCAAATATAGAATTCGTGATTTTTTTGTTTTTTCTCCAAGAGAAATGAGAGATCTTTTTATTGCAATGGCTGTTATTACTTTTGCTTTTGCATATGATGATGGAAGAGAAACATTTGAACTAGCATCATGGGCTTTTAATTATCTTAAAATATTTTTTATTGTTGCTCTCGCTTTCTTTTTTCATGAATCAGCACATAAAATAATGGGATTGTCTGTCGGAATCAGAACAGAATACAAACTCTGGACATTGGGGACATATATAACTATTCTCTGCACCTTTTTATTTCAGGGAAAAATTGTTATTATTTTGACAGGTGGAGTTGCTTTTTACCACATGGTCATCCAGAGATTAGGTCATTTTCGTTACGGACTTAATCTTCTTTCTTGCGGGCTTATTGGTGCAATAGGTCCATTGGCTAATCTTATCATGGCAACACTTTGGGAAACATTGGCTCTCAATGGCATTATGCCTGATTTTTTTCACCAAATGACTTTTATTAACTTGTACTATGCTGTCTTTTCCATGCTTCCTTTGCCAAATCTTGACGGCATCAGCCTGTTTTTTGCTTCTCGAATGAATTATGTGTTTTTCTTTAGCATATTACTTTGTTATATTGCACTCTTTGTTTTAGGTGTCTATTCTCTCATTTGGGCACTTATTTTAGCAGGAATTATGTGGGCCCTTTATTGGTATTATGTTGAGCAAAAAATCAGGTGATTTGTATGTTTGGAAAAAAAGCAGCATTGAATCTTGTTGACAACTGGGTGGATTATGTTGCTATTCTTTCTTTGATTGGAGGTGTTATTATTTCTTTCATTGCAGGAAGTAAAGTACTTTCTGTTATTATTGTTTTTATTTCTGGTTTGATAATAGGCCGATGGATTTATTTTAGAAAATACAAACATCATCTTCGTTTTTGGTATCCATTGACAGGTTTTATTCTTGGACTTATTTTTGGCTCTCGGTTTTTGAGTTATAAAGCTGTTCTTGTAACATTTGTAATAGGAACATTTGTTGGGTATTATATTAAAAAGCAGCATATACTTGATTAAGTGGCTATCTTTGTTCCTATGTATGGTTGTGCCAATAGATCAGTGTTACTAGTGCATAGTACAACATCTAAAAAAGGATATATCTCATTAGAAAAAGGTTGCAAAGGGCTCAAAGCACCACCAAAATTTTCAGGGGGTATAATTGCCTCATAAAAAACACCATTTTCTGTTAAAATAATGTCAATGGCGTTGCTTAGTGGTATATCATATTTGTCCCTAAAATTCTGCTCGTTTTCTATATGAATATTCATCCATGAGCGAAGTGTTGATGCATACACTACATCATATGTTTTGTTGTTGCTTGCTTCTCTTTCTACAAACTGCAAAAATTCTGCTTCTTCAATTGTCCAACATCCTTTTTTAATAGCTTCTTTTACCTGTTGATATGTTTTCGAATCTCGAACAAATGGATATACATTGAAAAGTTTCTTTTCTTCAGGAATCATTTCACACCTAATTTTATTATCTGTTTCTTCTATACCAAGATATTTCTCAGCAAGTAACACTGCAAATGTTCTATATTCCTCAGGAACTTCTTCTGCGATTGAACAGATAAACTCTTGATTTGCTCGTTGTTGCATAAATCGCAACGCTTCATCATATTCACACTTTTGAATCATTGTTCTGAGAAATAAATTCCATGCAACTTTTTTAGGATCAACATCAAAAGAAGCAACAAAAGAGGCTCCTTCAGCAAGAAATGCAAGCGGATAACCATAACTCGCAACAGCAAGAACACGCTTTCCTCTGGGTTCTGTATTTACTAAAATATCCTCCAACTCTTCTCTTCTGGGACTGAACCAGAATTCTTTCTCGTATAAATGTTCATACATAATAAGTAGAAACATAGACCAATTTATAAAATTTACCC
>JAHFMP010000030.1 GCA_023267795.1 Candidatus Woesearchaeota archaeon
GGCATATTCTTCCCACAAAGAAGAATATGATTTTGTTATAAAATTTTTTTTGAAAAACCCAGACGTTTTGCCACATCTAACACGCCTTCTTTGCTTCCTTCAATTTCCAGAAAATTGCCGAGAGGAGTTTCATCAATACAGATGCACGTGAGATGAAAAATATAACTTTCCCTGTATTTTTCTTTTTTTTGCGTTGGCGTATATCCAAGCTTTTCTAAAATCTCTGCTGTATACTTTCCATTATCAACCATAACTTCAATTTCTTCTCTTATTTTCATTTTTTGATTCATCTTCTGTTTTTTTTGTGAAGGTCCTTTATACGTGAGAATAGAATTATCCCGCAGCCGTAATACCTGGTCAGTTTTTTTTAATTTATTATTGCTATCAAAATACTGATCTTTTTGCAATGCTTTTTTTTTAAACAATTCTGCACGAATCTCCAGAAGTTTATTTTTTATTGCGTCAACATTTTCTATTTTTATTTAACTTCTGTTTCTATTGGCATGATTATTTTTATAATCTTTTTTTAATTATTTTATAGCTTATCCAGATTAGCATCACAATGATAATCCAGCCAAAAATATGAGAAAAGAAGACAAACATGACATCAAAGCTGCTTATAACATTTTTTCCGAGTTCTTTGAGGCCTGTCATTTCATAATATGCAGCAAGCACCTCTTTCTTCTCAGTTACTGTTACTGTTATTGTGGAATAGTCTGTTTTTTCTTTAAGCCTATCTAGCTGTGCTTCAAAGTTGTCAATAAGTGATTGAAGATTACTAAGTCGTTCTTCTATTTTAATAAGATCCTCTACTGTTTCTGCTTTTTCATATAAAGCAATGAGCCGTTCTCTTTCCTCTTTATAGTTTGTCAGATAGGCAACAATATCATAGTATTCTTTTGTTCTGTCCTCTGTGGTTGCAGAAATATCTTTCAGTTCTGCAATACCTTTGATGTCCTCAACTGCAAGATCAAAATATTCTTGAGGAATTTTAAGGGTTATGGTGTATGTACTGTATTCATTATCTCCGTATGTTCTCTTATTCTCATTCTTTTCTGTATAATAGCCGCCATACGATGTTGCAACATTGTCCAGTGCTGCTTTTGTTGCAACATACTTTTCTTTTTCTGCTTCAAGAGAAATATACGCTGTTTTTTCTATTTTTCTTTCCTCTTCTTCAGAATAACTACTGCTTTCCTTTGTAAACAATGCCATAGATGCTATAGATGGTTCATATTCATAATCACTGTCATAAGCGTCACCTGAAATATATTCTTCTCGGGTATATGATATTTCTTGATCAGCAGAAAACGTTTCATAATTATTCTGGAGAAAGAAAGGAAAAACGAATGAGGTTGCAAAAAAGACAAGAACTCCAACAATAACTGCAATAATCAGTGTTTTATGTTTGTCATATATTTGTTTGAATTTCATTTATAATCAGATTCTCTAAAAAAGAAAGTACTATATAAAGTTTTTTGTATTATTTTTAAGCTGTAAAGTAAACGTCAGATGACTCGTATCTTTTATCCATACTGATCCCTTCAAACGTATCATGCTTCCATACAGAATGTCCCCACGCAATCAATAAGTCTACGCCTAGCTTGTCGATACCAAGCGGCCAGTCACATGCGCCATAACAACTGCCAAGCCAGATCAAAACATTTGCATCTGTTGCAGACTGAAGAGCATCACAAATCTCCCTTGCTTTTGGCTTCAAGCCATCAGGCAATTGAATGCAAACTATTTTTGCATTTATTTCCTTAATTTTATCAATTGCTTTTTGAAGTTCAAGATCGTAAATCATAAAATAAGAAAAAAGCATCATTATTTATAAAAGTTTAGAGCAAAAACGATATATATTTATATCTAGGAATACCTCAAATTCTCTCATGGCAGGTATGGAAGGATTTACAAGACTCTCCCAATTCAGCAAGGGACAGATTGAAGAGATGAAAGCTCAATCTCTTGCACAGGTTATTCGGTACAAAGGTGTTTTTGACATTCATGAACTGTACAAGATTGTTCATGATTGGCTCAGTTCCAGAGGATATCAGGTGCATGAATCCAAATACAAAAGCATTTTAGTACAAACAGGTGCCAAAGAACGTTCTTTTGACTGGAGTGCACACAGAAAAGTAACAGACTTTGTCATGTATTGGATTTATATTCACTTTCAGTTTCAGGATTTAATAGAGATTGATGTTGTAAAAGACAACCAACCCAAAAAACTCCAGCGGGGGCTTATCCTTATACGAATCCAGCATAGTTTAGAATTTGATTTCGCAGAGCGCATGACACGAAACAAGTTTCACAATACAATTGCAAATTTTATGACTGGCTGGATATGGAAGAAGAAAGTAGACACCCTATGGGAGGATAAACTACGATTCAAATGCTATGAACTTATGAATGTCATCAAAGAAACACTTGATTTCATGACAAAAGGAAACGAGCATTACGATGTCTGGTAACAAAATCGTGAAGAAGAGGGATTTTATCTATGGTTGAACGAAGAATTGTTGTGGATACTCTAAGGTTGAATTATCAGGGTATTATGGATGTGAATGAATTTTATAGGGTTATGGATAAATGGTTCAGGGAAAAAGGCTTTGACAAATATGAAAAAAGAAATTTTGAACAGGTACTGAAAGAAGGAAGACAGATTGAGATTGAGATTGAGCCGTGGAAAAAAATCAATGATTATGCAAAAGAAGTCATGAGAATTATATTTTTATTTACCAATGTCAAAGATGTCGTAGTTATGAAAGACAATCACAGAGTGAACATGCAGCAAGGAAAAGTTGCTATTACATTTATGGGATATTTGGAAACAGACTGGGAAAGCAAATGGGAAGGAAAGCCAATTACTTTTTTCATGCGGGCAATATTTGACCAGTATATCTACAAAATTAACACAGACAAATTCTACTCTCTTGTAGCAGAAGATACAATGCATCTCTACAATATCCTCAAAGCACATTTGAACATGCAACGGTATTATTGAAATGGCATTCAACATTCTTGCACTTCAGAATTTGGGTATACAAACTGCTTCTCTTTTCCTTGGAATTCTTGGTGGTTTTTTTATCAGCTGGCTCAGCCAAGAAGAACTGAATCAATACAAAAAGCATGTGCGATTTCTAGCACCTCGACAACACAAGTATTTCAATATTTTTTTTTTGTTTGCTCCACTGTTGCTGGTTCTCGCAACGCAAACAAAAGAGATATTTTTTGTTGCTCTTGTTTTGTTTTTTATAGTAACATTACTCACCACAATGATGATTCTTTCTAATTTTGTGAAAAACAAAAAACTCGTTTGGAAGAATGAGATTACGAAAGAACTGCTGGCAGTCTTCTGGAAATTTTTAGGCATTACTGTTGTAATTTATAGTGTTCTTTTTTTCTGGTGAATAAAATTGCTATTGTAGTTGAATTTCTATCTCTCTTTTAGTACAACTGCAAATGTCTTTTTCAAGCTGTTCTTTTGCTGCAGTAATCTCCATTTTTGTTATTTCTTCTTCTTTCTCCTGCTTTTTTTTCTGGAGTGCATCTGCCTTTTCATTATAAATCTGTAACATATACTCAGCTTCTTTGTAGTGTTGAGATGCAACATCTCCTTTGAGTGCCTTTTCCTGTAGTTTTTTTTCTTCCTGAAGTTTGTGCAAGTATTCCTTGAAATTCTCAAAAAAGGCAATAGTAAGATTATTCAACTCAAGCAATGTCCTGTCTTTTTTGTCATCTTTGATATCCAGCGTATTTTGCTCAAGAAGCTTTTTCATTTGATCAAGAACTGAAATAATTTTGAACTCTTCATCTTTCTCCAATGCTGCAACAGGTTTTTCAATATAGCCAAGAATCAACTCCTCTTTTTCAGGAACTTCTTTTCCATACTTCTTCAATGCTTTCTCAAGAACAGCAAAAGAATGAATTAGTTGATTTTGATAATCTTGTATTTTTTTCTCATGCTCTTTTGCCTGCTCTTTCATGCGAAGATATTGCTGATAGCTATCAGAAGCAAATACTTTTTCTTTTTTTTCTTTTGCCTGTTTCTTATTCTCATGCATTATATTTAGTTCTTCTTCTGCATCTTTTTTTTCTTTTTCAAGAATTTTGCTGCGCCGGATCTTTTCTTGCAGTTCCTGAATCTGTTCCTGAATACTTTCTACTGCTTCTACACTTTGTTTTTTTATGAGTGCATCAAGGTCCTTCATTTGGCCGTCTATTTCTTTAACAGTCTTTGCAACTGCGTAGCTTTCATTTGCAAAAAAATACTGCAGCACCGCATACGGCTTCAGCGTTGCATCATGATATGTCTTCAGCTCTTTTTGAATTGTTTCAACAAGATGTTTTATGTCTTTGTATGTCAGTTGTTCTTTATCACTAAGTAAGGCAATGGCAGTTACAAATTGCGATGTTCTTTTGATATATGATGCCCTGTTCCCTTTCATTAATTCAAGCTCCCTTGCACTTATGTTTTTGTTTCGTAGTTCTGCATGTTCTAATTTGCTCATGTTTGCTTTTGCTGCAAAAATAATATCTTCTATTTTTTCAAGAACAGGCTTTGCATATTCATTAATACTTTTTGCATGGTGGTTTGTATTTTTGTTCAGCCAGTCGTTGAGCTCTGCAAAATGGATTGTTTGTTTTGGGAGAGTAATTTCAACATCCTTCTTCTGAAATAATTTTTTGATAAATTCGAGCATTATTCCAGTGAACAGTGGTTTGTTTTTATATATTTCGGAAATTTACAGTAACATATATAAAGAGAATTAATAGCAAAGTTCTCTTAGTGAATTTTGCTCTTTATGCAAAATTCTCTTTAAAATAGAATGCCATATTCAACTCTATGACAAAAACAGAACTCATGAATGCAAAAGGAACACGGGATTTTGCTCCTGAAGAAAAAATTTTGCGAGACAAAATTGAAAAAACAATCATCTCTGTGTTTGAAACGTATGGATTTCCTCCATTAGAAACACCTGTTCTTGAAAGATTTGAACTCCTCTCCAGCAAATATGCAGGTGGTGCTGAAATTCTCAAAGAAACATTCAGGCTGTATGATCAGGGAAAACGAGAGCTTGGCTTGCGCTATGATTTAACAGTTCCTTTCTGCAGATATATTGGAATGAATCCAGCCATAAAAATTCCATTTAAGCGCTATCAAACAGGAACTGTGTACAGAGATGGTCCTGTTTCATCAGACAGGCTTCGCGTTTTTACACAGTGCGATGCAGATGTTGTTGGCACAAAAAGCATGACAGCTGATGCAGAATGTATCATGATTGCTGAAACAGTGTTCAAAAAACTTAAAATCAAAGCACGACTTGAAGTCAATAATAGAAAGTTTCTTGATGGACTGCTTGAAGATATTGGTGTTCCACAAAAAAAATGGATTGATGCAATTCTGATTATTGACAAAATAAAAAAAGCAGGGGAAAATAAGGCAGAAGAAGAATTAGAAAAGCTTGGACTCAGCAAACAGCAAGTGAAACAGCTATTTTTGCTTTTCAAAGAAGCAAAAGGAACCAATGAACAAATGATTAAAGTATTCAAAAAAAAATTAAAAAGCAAAATTGCATTGGAAGGTTTGCGTGAACTTGAAGAACTCTTTGCAGCTATTCCTGATGCTGACAAAAAAAATGTGTTGTTTATGCCAACACTTGCGCGAGGCCTGGCATACTATACAGGCACAGTCTATGAAGCAGTTGCGCTTGAAGAAGCAATCACCTCTTCTCTTGCTGCAGGAGGCAGATATGACAAGATAATTCAACAATTTCTTGGCTCAGCACAAGAATATCCTGCCGTCGGAATCAGCTTTGGCCTCGACAGATTGTCAATTATTTTAGAACAAAGAAAAAAAGAAAAGCAGAAGACAATTACTGAAGTTTTTGTTATCCCTGTTATTCCTGTTAACGCAGAAAAATTAATTGCAGTTCTTCTAAATAAATTACGTGATGCAGGCATTAAAACAGAAACAGATCTCATGAAAAGAGGAATATCAAAAAATCTTCAGTATGCAAATTCCTTGGGAATTCCATTTGTACTTTTTGTAGGTGAAGAAGAAGTAAAAATAAAAAAATACAAGCTCAAGGAAATGAAAACAGGAAAAGAAACAATGCTTTCTATTGATGAATGCATCAGAATTTTGAAAAACCAAACGATTAATGAGGATTTTCAAAATTCTCTATAATAATTTAAGTTTTATAATGGTTAAATATATATTTCTGTCTGACCTTATAATAATAAGATAAAAAGAAAAATGTGTGATGATGAAGAAAGTTGGGGGGGATTTTGTGTCGATGCCCATTAAAGATCTTATAAAACCAATAGTGCGGGTGCCATATTCACTTAATATAGCGAGTGTTGCAGTGACAATGACGCTCAATAAAATACAGTGTGTTCTTGTGGATCATTTTGATGGCTCTCTTGGTATTATTACAGAAAAAGATATTATTCGAGAAGTAGTTGCACGCTGCAGGGATGCATCACTTGTTCGTGCATGGGAAATCATGAAGCAGCCTGTTATCACTGCAGATGAAGAAATTGATATGCATGATGCAATTGAAATTATGCGACAATGCAAGATTAGAAATCTTGTGATAACCAGAGGAGAAGAGATTTTAGGGGTTGTCAAGCGAAGCACGATCCTCAACAACATTAAGTTTGAAGAAGAGGATTATTGGACTGCAGGGAAAGAGAATCTCATTCAAAAAGAACAAAGTATACATTAATAATAATATTTTGTTAAACAAATAACTTCTTCATCAATCAAGAATGTGTGTTCTGCCTGACTAACAGGTTCATTGCTTATTTCTACGAGAGGTGCATGGCCTTGAACATTGCCGTTCATCCTCAACTGTTGCAGTGCCAGACTAACTTTATTCACACCATACTTTTCATCTAACCAGCGTCGTGCAAATGGAACGTGCTGAAAATTTTCAATATCCCGAATAACCTGTCGTGCAATTGAACTTCGAATTGGTTTATGCGAAACCTCTTCATAAATTACTATCTCTCCACTCTCTTTAATTCTTCCTTCTCCTGTTGTTGCAAAAGGCTCAATAGCAATAATCATTCCTTTCTGCAATGCTATTTTTTCATTAGTATTATAATTAGGAATAGAAGGACTTGTATGAATTTGGTATAATGCAATTCCATGTCCAGAAAGATTTCGAATTGGCTGAAAACCGTACGAAGTAATTGTTTCTTCTACAATTGTTCCAATATTTCCTAATGTTACGCCAACTTTCAAAATTTTCATAACATTCGCAAGTGCTGCTTGAGAGGCTTCAACTAATCTGGCATTCTTTCCAGACAAATCAACAGTGTATGCAGTGTCACCAATTGCACCTTCATAGCAGACTCCAATATCCACTTTCAAAATCTGGTCAGAAAGAACATGAGGATCATTCAATATAGGAGTGTAGTGTGCAGCTATTTCATTCAAAGATAAGTTTACAGGAAATGCAGGTATTGCGCCTTTTTCACGAATTTTGTTTTCAATTGCGTTCGCGATGTCGAGGAGTTTTGCACCAGACTTGATAAGTGTTTTTGACCATTCTCTGATTTCAGCTGCAATTTTTCCTGCTTTGACCCAGTTTTCTTTATCTTCAGGATTCATTATGTTAGGAAATTGTTGCATGACAGAGAAAAGAATGGTTTTGTTTATATGGTTTGTTGAGAATTTTTTATTTAATGAAAATAGCGCCCCTGCTGAGATTCGAACTCAGGCCTCCAGGACCGCAACCTGGCATTCTATCCAAGCTATACTACAGGGGCAATTTTTTTCAATAAATTATTTTTTTCTGATAAATGTTTCAAATTTATGTATCAACATTGGCCTCTTAATTTTTGGATATCCTCTAAATTCCAGTTCCTCAGAAAGATGTGATAAGCCCTGCACGAGTCCTCTTCGCTGAAGTGCCCGTTTTTCTGGTCCAAGTTTTTTTGCAAGAAGTTTTTTGGTGTTCGCAAGCGGCATTTTCACACTAATCTCATACTGTGATTTCATTGTTGGCTTGAAATAACGCAAATGACAGCTTGCAATTTTTGCCATTGGAACAGCTCGCTGATACAATTTTGCTTCAGTTCCGATGACATTACTTTTTTTATTTTTAATATTGTTAAGTACTTCTTCTATAGTAGACCCTTCTGTGACAGTAACAACGCTTCCCAGAGAACCTAATGTATGCGCATCGCTGCCTCCAATAGCTGCTTTGTTCAACTCTTCTGTCCAATCCAGAGCACATTTGTTCATATATCTAAGATTTGCACCACAAATGACTTCCACTGCATCAAGAGATTTCAGCACACTTTTGTCCACAAACCCGCGTTCCATTGCAGAAATAAAACTAAATCGCTTTGGAAATGCAAATGGATGTGCTGGTGCAATAACGCAGTTGTAGTTTTTTGTGATATCCAACAAGTCAGTGACGCTGACATTTGTTGCAAGGTTAGGATTTCCTCCTCTGGAATCTTTGATGTGTTTTTGAAAAAAATCACACATCTCATCATGAGTGTAGAAATACGTTAAAACATGCGCCATTTCTTTTGTAGTGATTTCCAAGCCAGGAATAACAAGAAGATCAGGATTTTGATTTGCAAGTTTGATGTTTCCGGCAACTTCGTTGTGATCTGTTAATGCAATTCCAATTCCTAGCTTTCTTGCTTTTTTAGCAATTGTTCTAATTGGTGTTGTTGTGTCAGAATATTCAGAATGATTGTGCATGTCTATTGCAGCAAATCCATTCTGAAGAATGCTATTGTGCTGTGGTTTTTGGAATACTGCTGATTGCCAGTTCATAGAAGGACATTTTTGTATTTTGGTTTATAAATTTTTAGTGCTCAAAGGAATAATTTTTATTTCTTTGATAAGAAGAAAATCACTATCGTCCGTAATAAAAGCAGATGCATTTGCGGAAAATGCTGCAGCAAGATGAATTGCATCTCGTGGTTTTAGTGTAGAATATTTTTTCATCAATGAAAAAGATATCCTGATATTCTCTTCAGTCACAGAGGCAATGGAAAGATTGTCAAACAAAAGTATCCGCTGTCCTTGTTCTATTGCTGCTGCTCTGTCTCTTGTGTGCTTCAAAAATGCCCAGACTATCTCATCAAAGGTTAATGTGCTTGTCAAAGCTTTTCTCTTTCCATCTATCACTTCTTGAAGAAT
>JAHFMP010000031.1 GCA_023267795.1 Candidatus Woesearchaeota archaeon
AACAATAAAATCTACTTCCTGAATTTTTGGCTCTCCTTTGTGCATGACAATGCCATAGATAATGACAAGAATATAATTGTCAAATACCTCAATCTTGATTCTTGTTTCTTTCTTGACACAATCATCAACAGTGAGAGGATGTATTCTAAAAATATCTTTTATCGCAAGAAAATCTTCTTTGCTTTCATGAATATCTATCCAGAGCACTTCTTCTTTTTTTGGAAGTTTTGAGGGATTTTTTGTAATATCTTTCAGTTCGTTTTTCTTTTTGTTCAGGAGATAGAGCTTTGCCATGGTATGTTCTTGCAGAAACGTGTATTTATAGGTTTGTTTTTTTCATCTTCTTTCGCATCTTCGAAAGCTTGATCAATTTCAGAACTTTAGATTGTTTACTTTTCTTGCTCGCACTTCTGCCATCTTTGTGCCTCTCAATCTTCTTTAGAATTTTTTTTTTACTGCCTTTTTTTACAATCTTTCTCTTGGTCATTTTGATTTATCCTATCGTTATTTTAGTTTATCCTATGAACATAAAGCTGACATACTGGACTCGGTGAAAGAGTGCCTTAAACTGTATTGAAACAATCTTAACCTATTCAATTTGTTTTAAAGGTTATCTTTTTCGCTTCTAGAGTTTGCTTGAATAAGTGTAGGTTTCGTATGGTGAGTTATAGTCCAGTCACCATATTAATAGTGTACACTTGAACAGTGGGCTCTCTGATAGCATCCTTTTCAGGATAACCGAAATATCCGTGTCAGCAGATATTTTTAGACACTAAGAGGTATATAATACTTTTGGCTTTTTCGAGTAAAAAATAGCCGTTAAGTTAAAACAGGAAAGCGATTTTTTGATGGAAACATTTTTAAACAAGTGCTAATTTTACACTATAATAAAATCCATATCATAGAGAAAAAAACAAAAAACAATTCGAGGTGAAAAATTTCTTCCGAGCAAAGCGAGAAGATGAAATTTTTTTATGGCAGCAAAAAAAATACATTTGAACCTTGTGTTCATCGGTCACGTTGACCATGGTAAATCCACAACAGTAGGTAGACTTTTATACGATTCAGGAAATGTTGATGAACAAACAATGAAGAAACTGAAGGAAAAAGCGCAAGAACTTGGAAAAGGTGGCTTTGAATTTGCTTTTGTTATGGACAATCTTAAAGAAGAGCGAGAGCGAGGAGTTACCATAGACCTTTCCCACAAAAAATTCCAAACAGAAAAGTTTGACTTTACTATCATAGATGCACCTGGCCATAAGGATTTTATCAAAAACATGATTACAGGTGCAGCACAAGCTGACGCAGCTGTTCTTATTGTCGCAGCGTCTGACTCTGTTATGGCACAAACAAAAGAACATGTGTTTCTCTCCAGAACACTCGGCGTCGGCCAAATGATTATTGGCATCAACAAAATGGATGCAGTTGGACATGACAAAGCAAAATTCGAGAAAGTCAAAGAAGATGTTTCCAATCTTTTGAAATCTGTTGGCTTTAAAGTAGATAAAATAACTTTTGTTCCATTGGCTTCTTTGCATGGTGAAAACGTTGTCAAAAAATCTGACAAAATGCCATGGTACACAGGCCCAACACTTTTGGAAGCAATCAATAATTTAAATGCTCCTGACAGGCCAACAAACCTGCCACTTCGTATGCCAATTCAGGATGTTTACAACATCACTGGAATTGGTGTTGTTCCAGTTGGAAGAATTGAATGTGGAATTATGAAAGTTAATCAAAAAGTTGTTGCAGTTCCAGGAAGAGAAGGAAAAGCAGTTCATGGTGAAGTGAAAACAATCGAGATGCATCATGAACAAATGCAACAGGCAGAGCCAGGAGACAATATTGGAATCAGTGTTCGAGGCTTTAACAAAAAAGATATTGCGAGAGGAGATGTTATTGGTCCTGTGGAAAATTATCCAACAGTTGCAAGTGAATTCACAGCACAGATTGTTGTTTTAAACCATCCAACTGTCATTACAGTAGGATACACGCCAGTATTTCATATCCACACTGCACAAGTTGCTTGTCAGGTTGTTGCAATACAAAAAAAGCTCAATCCAGCAACTGGTGAAGTTTTGCAGGAAAATCCAGACTTTATCAAAAACGGAGATGCAGCAATTGTCACAATCAAGCCGATCCAGCCATTGTGCATTGAGAAGCAAAAAGAAATTCCACAACTTGCACGCTTTGCTATCAGAGACAGCGGAGCAACAGTTGCAGCAGGAATGTGCATTGATTTAGTTAAAAAACAAATGTAATTAAAAACACTATGGCTTCGCAATGAAGTTTTTAACAACGAGAAGAGGATAATAAAACATAGAACATCCATAATGAACATAAAGATTTATTATGGCTTGAACACACCATGCAAAAAGCAAGAATCAAATTGGCATCTACAGACATTGACAAGATCAATGAAATCTGTGCAAACATCAAGGAAATTGCAGACAAAACAGGAGTGAAGCTTCGTGGACCAATTCCTTTGCCAACAAAAACATTGAAAGTCACTACAAGAAAAAGTCCAGATGGTGAAGGAAAAGCATCATGGGAACGATACGAGATGCGGATACACAAGCGTTTGATTGATATAGGTGTTGATGAGCGGGCTTTGCGTTTGGTTATGCGTGTTCCAATTCCTGAAGGGTTGAATATTGAAATTGAGATGGTTGAATAAAAGATTGTTTAAAGAACAATCGCTTCTGAAATTCCACCAAAATCATTGTCAAAAGTAAGAATTTTTGCTTCAAGCTTTTTTGTAACCGCAAGAGTTATTGCATCAGAAAGTGAAATTTTCGGTTTTTGTTTTCGTAATTCTGTATAAAGTATTCCGCCATGGCATCCTATCTCAAAATCGATAGAAACAATTGTTGATTGTGCATTTAGTACTGTCTTTACTAATTCTATTGAAATTCCACTACGAATCGCTCTCGCAATAATCTCTGCAACGCAGTTTGTTGGAGTAAATAATTGTCTTTCCTTAAAATATTTTCTTACTTTCTCTCCTTCAGGACTGCCATCCAAATATTCAATCCAAGCAGATGAATCAACAACGAGCTTATCCATTTCTCTCAAACTTCTTCCATTTTATATCAAGCTTCTCGTCTTTTCGTAATAATCCACCTATTCCCTTACAAGCACCAAACCAGTCCTTCTTCATTTTCTTAATCTCCAGTTGCACCATTTCTCCAGAATGAATGTTTTCCAACTCAGCAACCTCTTTAGGAATAGTCACCATCAACGAGCCACCTACTCTTCTTGCATATTGTATTGTTTCAGTCATATAACTTCACATTAATAATATTATATCTATTGTTATATTTAAAGTTTTCGCTATAACAAAAATATATATATCCCAACACTTTATTTCTTTCATGACATTCAAATCACTTCTCTTCGGCACAAGCGGAATTCCTCTGAGCACCCCGGAAAAAGGCCGCTCGACACAAACAGGCATTCAACATGTCAGAAAACTCGGTTTAGATGCAATGGAATTGGAATTTGTGCAATCTGTCAACATTAAACAGGAAAAAGCTCCTTCTGTTAAAAAAACTGCAGAAGAAAGCAATGTTGCACTGACTTGTCATGGTCAATATTTTATCAATCTTGCTGCATTTGAACAAGACAAAATTAAAGCAAGCATACAGCGAATTCTCAATGCAGCAACTGTTGCAGATGCCTGTGGCGCCTATAGCATGACGTTTCACCCTGCATTTTATCAAAAGCAGGATCCACAAAAAGTTTATGATACTGTAAAAAAACACATGAAAGAAGTGATAGAGAAAGTGAAAGATGCTGGACTCAAAATATGGATCAGACCAGAAACAACAGGAAAGCCGACACAGTTTGGTGATCTCAAAGAGTTGTGCCAATTGAGCGCAGAGTTTGATCAAGTACTTCCTTGCATCGATTTTGCGCATTTGCATGCTCGGACAGCTGGTAAATTAAACACAAAAGAAGAGTTTGATGAGATGCTTTCTTTTTATGAAAAAACATTAGGAAAAACAGCATTGAAAAATATGCACATTCATTTGGCAGGAATTAATTATACAGAGAAAGGAGAACGAAATCATCTTCCTTTGAAAGAATCTGACATGAATTACAAAGATCTTTTGAAGACACTTCAAGAATTTGGCTGTGCAGGTGTTTTGATTTGTGAAAGTCCAAACATTGAGCAAGATGCATTGTTGATGAAGAAATATTATTTTGATATCGAAAAACATTAATAGTTGTTTAGCAATAGTACAGTGATGCGAATGGAAACAGAATCTTTGGAGTTAGAAAGCAGTTTAAAATTACCGCAAAAACAGTATTTTACTTTGTCAGAAGCAGAATCTCTTTTGCCGCAGATAGAAGAGCATTTTCTGCAGATTCTCAAACTTCGTGATGCATTGCAGATTCTCCAGACTATTGAGATTCAATTTTCGGATCCTTTTTTACTGCATGCAAAAGATATTCGCTATACAAAAGAAGTTCATCGGCTTTATTTGCAGCTTTATAATCATCTTGATGCACTTATTTCTCTGGGCTGCTTTGTGAAAGATATTGAACACGGATTGATTGATTTTTATGCAAAAAAACAAGGCAAAGATATTTTTCTTTGTTGGAAATTAGGAGAGCCTCACATAGAACATTGGCATTCTTTAGATAATGGTTTTGAAAAAAGAAAAAGGATTGAAGATATAAAGAATTTTGAATAAAATGAAATCTTTATAAAGCCAACAATATTTCTTTTTTTTATGAGAAAGCAGGCATCTTTTGCATTGATCGGTGCAGGTATTGTGGCAATTATTATTGTTCTCACTGCATTGCTTTTAACTGCTGACTATTACAGTAACAACAGTGCAACAACACAATATTCCGCAGCACAAAAAACAAGCAGCAAAATGTCTTCTTATACATTTAATCCATATCCTGCTCCCATAAAACAATCGCAAACATTTGTAATTGGTGGAGAAACAGAAGAAGATCCGCAAAACAATAATGATGAAAGTGACGAAGAAGAGTTGAGCAGTGCTGATCAGCAAATAATTGACGCTGCACATGAAGCTTTTTATGATATTGAAGATGACCTTGATAATCTTGATGAAGAACTGAATGATATTGATGATGATGTTGATGATGCAGATGATGAAAGCGATCTTGACGATGCTGCAGATGACCTCGATGATATTGAGGATGATGTGGAATATATCATCAATCGCATCAGCACATGGAATAATCAACTGTCTGACATAGATGATGCAAAAGCAGATACTCTTCGAGATGCATTTGATATGCTTGAAATGGAAGCAGATGATATTTTGGATGACATCAATGATATGGAAGATGACATTGAAGATGCTGAAGATGATCTTGATGATGAAGAAGATGACGATGTTGAATCTAACAGCACAAGTTACTGATTTAAAGATTTATTCTAATAATTCCATATCTCTTTGAACACGAGCAACATAATATCTGATCTCATCTGCTTTCTTCTCACATTTTTTTTTGCTCAAGCTTTTAATATATCTACAAACATGCGAACCAGTGATATAAGAAGCAACATCGTCCCAGCTTGGATCTGTTATTCCATTATCTTTTTCAGCATTTTCAATTGCGTGCTTTATTACCAGATAGTTTCCATTATCCACTGCAATTTTATACGCTGCAATAGTAAATAAATCTCCATTTGTGTAATTGGAAAAATAACTATCAACATCAACTAAATAGTTCACAGCAGCAGTGATTTCTCTATTTGGATCTGTTCTTTCATCTCTCCCAATACAATGTTTATTATCACAAAGATCATGGTCATAGGCTCTCTCTGCTGAAAATTTAAGCAATCCAACATGCTTATTGCCAATGCCTGCATTTGGGTTACCTCTAGATTCTTCAAAAATAAGAGCAAGAACAAGTGCTGTGTAGATAGATGTTCCTTCCACTGCATTATTAATATATGTTCCATACTCTTCATAAATAGAATTCAATATATTTACTGTCATTTGTTGCTGTGGTTTGTATTCTTCACTATATTCTTGCACTAAATAATTATCACAAAACTTATTTGGACCTTCTTGTGTTGTACAACCACTTCTTGGTGCTGTTATAATTTTAAGTTCAACACCATCAAAATAGCAGTAAGCATTCACTCTATTTTCATAAAGAACAGCTCCTCCTTCTTCAACCGGAACATTAAGATCACGAATTTCAAAATGAAGATGTGGCCTGTAGTAATTTTTTCCTTTTGGTCCTCTTCCACCTACAAAACCAAGTACTGTACTTTCTTTTACCTTTTCTCCAACTGTTACAGTTATAGACTCCATGTGAAGATATTCTGAAAATAAACCATCTCCATGATCTACCTCGACTCTGCCCCATTCTGGAACTATTGTTGAAATTATTCCATCACCAACATTAAAAACAGAAGTTCCTCTTTTTGCCTGAATATCAAGTCCACCATGATATACAGACCCTATGCCTCCTGTAGCATGAGATCCTCTAAATCCAAAACAGGAGATAATATGGTGCTCTAAAGTATCTACCGGCCAGATTTTAAATGGTGGTTTTGCGTCATATACTGTATTTTCTTTTGAAGATTCTGCAACAATAGTATTTTTTTCTTCATTATCGGTTTTTTCTTGAACTCTTCCTACATTTTTAACTATTTTTATGATCTTTTCTAAAGAAAAATTTGGGAGTGAAAATTCAGAAACATAATTGTCAAAAAATTTCAAAACTCCACTACCTGCTGCTACTCCACAACCTAAAGCTCCTGCTGCAAAGATCACTGTTGATGTTTTTGGGATACGTATTTTCGCTGCATAATCTACAAGTTGTCCAACTACATCGTACATTAAATATTCACGGAGAGTCCTAACTTCTGCAACAATCCTTTCTAATCCCTTTTTTTTCCTTCTTCGTACAATCAGTCTTGACATAATTATCACTGTTTTTTGTTGTCAATATCTTAAATAATATTCACTACCCATAAGTAATATTCTTAATACACTGTAAAATAGGGCAATTTATAAATTTTTAGGAAAACACACCCGCTAGAAAACAATCTTCCTAATTCAATTTTATATCCAAAACCCCTTTGATTTTCTTCATGTCCTCCCGCAACCATCTGAACTCTGGATCATCTGTTACAGACACTTTGACTTTAATAAGGACGTTCTCCTTTTTATTTTTTGTGTGAATAGAGATAATGTTGATTTTTTGTGCTGCGATAAGGTTCATAATATCTGCAAGAACTCCAACTCTATCAGTTACCATAATCATAATTGTTGCATACAGTGTTGTTTCCTGCTTTGTCCATGAGATTGGCACTTCTTTTGTCATGTCGAGGCTATGAATGTTTGAACAATCTTTCCTGTGAATCGTAATTTTCTTTTCCTTTGTGAAAAAGCCGCGTATAGGATCATTTTGTTTTGGAGAACAGCATTTTGAGATTTTTACAGGAGCAGTTTTTCCATCTATTCTAATAAATTTTGCCAGTGCGCTTTCACTTATTACTTCTTCTTTCATTCCTTTTTTAGGGTCATCTTTAGAAAAAATGTTGAGGCAGGCTCTGATTTTTGATTTTGCTTTCTGCGTAGCAACAAATTTCAACCATTCTCTGGAAGGAATTGCATTTTTTCTTGTGATAATTTCAATAATGTCACCTGACTTCAAAAGAGAGCTTAGAGGTGCGACTTTTCCATTGACTTTTGCCTGTATGCAATGGTCGCCAATAGTACTATGCACCATGTACGCAAAATCAACAGGTGTTGCCTTTATAGGAAGAGATATTGGGTCTCCTTTTGGGGTGAAAACAACAATTTCATCCTGAAATAAATCCACTTTAAGAGTTTCAACAAAATCTTTTGCATCCTCTGACTGCATTTTCCATTCAAGAATCTGTTTCAGCCACGATATCCGCTTGTCAAATATTTTATCCCGTTCATTGCCTGTATAGCGCCAGTGTGCTGCAATGCCTTCTTCTGCTTCATTGTGCATTTGCTCTGTGCGAATCTGCACTTCAATTATTTTGCCATAATTGCTCAATAAAGTAGTATGCAGGCTTTGGTAGCCGTTTGCTTTTGGAACAGAGATATAATCCTTAAAGCGATGTGGCATTGGTTTCCATAGATCATGCACTACTCCAAGTGCTGCATAACAGTCAGGAATTGTTTTGGTAACAATGCGCACTGCAAAAAGATCATACACCTGATCAAAATCAAGCTTTTTTTTTGCATCTTTTTATAGATGCTGTAGAAATACTTTGCTCTTCCGTATACTTTCGCATGCACTTTTTTCTCATTGAGTGCTTTCTGAATCTCTTCAATAATTTTTTTTGCAATCTTTTCCCGTTCTGTCCGTTTTTCAGAAATTTTCTCTGTGAGAAAATGATACACATCTGGATGCAGATAACGCAGGCAAAGATCTTCCAGCTCACCTTTTACGAGAAAAATTCCCAGCTTGTTTGCAACAGGCGCATAAATGTGGAGTGTTTCTTCAGAGATTCTTCTTTGTTTTTCTTCATTGCAATACTTTAATGTCCGCATATTATGCAGCCTGTCTGCAAGTTTTACAAGAATGACCCTTATGTCTTTTGTTGTTGCAAGCAATACTTTTCTGATGTTCTCAGCAGTATAATCTTCGCGTGAATCAAAATGAATGCCACCTATTTTCGTGACACCTTCCACAAGTGTTGCAATTTCTTCTCCAAATTCTCTTTTAATCTCTTGCAGCTTCACAGGAGTATCTTCCACGACATCATGAAGCAGTGCAGCGCAAATTGTTGCAGAATCTGCTTTTAATGAAATGAGGATTTTTGCAACCTCAACAGGATGGATAATGTATGCTTCTCCAGTATCTCGTTTTTGGCCTTTGTGCGCGGTGTTTGCAAAAAGAAGTGCTTTTTTGATAAGTTTCAGCTGTGCTTTTGGATTATATTCTTTTATCTGTGAAAAGATATCTTCTGAGATAGATCCTATATCTTCTTCTGTGAGTTGTTCCTTGCGTGAAAAAGAGCTTTCTTCTATCATGGCAAACTGTATTGTAAGGATGAGGAGCTATATAAAGGTGACTGGAGCAAAATCTTCGTGCCCTATCTGCTGTAGATTCTGGTGTGAAGTAACAGTGGTGCCATTCTATTTTTCGAGTGAAATCTGCAACTTCGATA
>JAHFMP010000032.1 GCA_023267795.1 Candidatus Woesearchaeota archaeon
TGGTTTAATATCTCCAAGTCTTCCTTTTCGATTTCATCTGGCACTAATAAATGTCCCAACGCTATCTGAGCGGCATCGTGATCTGATACTTCGTATCCCTTTGCTAAAATTGCCGCTTTTGCTGCGTACAGCATGGAATAATAAGAGATTGTTATAGCCCAATAATCCCAAAAGAGCTTCTTTGGCTGGTCTTTTGAAGGTTGAATTTCTTTTGTGTGCTTAGCAATTAATAGACTATTCTCTGCTTTTTCAAGAAATATCTTGATCTTAAAAGATTGCGAGGATTTCTGGATTCTCTTCTCTTGAACACATTCTTCAAACAATTGCTTATATTTTCTCTTATCAAACTCCATTAAAAACACACTCCCAAAAGCCTTCCGGATTGCTCAAAATTATATGGCTATATAATGCTTGCTTTCCTAAATTTTCTTCTTTATCTTTAAGCATTAATTTAAATTCCTTTTTTGTTATAAAAATTGGGTTTATTTTGATTTTGAATAATAATTCGTATTTTGAAAAAGAAATAGTTTTTTTGCCATTGTTATTTATTATCAAGAAATCTATGTCACTTTTCTCTGTTTGTGTTTTTTTAGCATAACTTCCAAATAATACGATAATGTCCTTAGTATTAAGCTCGTGATAAATTTTTCTAATAATATGATATTTTTTTAAGTAATCCTTTCTTTCTTCATCTGAAGATACAACTAAATGTGATTTTACTACTTTATTTTGTTTATCGAGTGCGATTATTTTAGATTTTCCAACTTCTTCAATGATTAATAAATCCTTTATAGAGTTGATAGTTCTATAAAAACTGGCATAAGGTATGTTCAATTCTCTGCTTAATTCGTGCATCGTGTACTTCCCATTGGGGTGTTTTCCAAGATGATTGATTATTTTATGGTTATTATCCATATTTGGATAATATTATCCATAACTGATATATAAACCTTTGCTTTAAGAAACTAAAAACTGCAAATGACAAAAGAGGTCTATGCTTGATTTAGAGAGAAAACTCGCGGTGGCGAAGTCAGGTTAACAACAATCCAACAATCATCCACAATACGCTGCATCATTATGGTCTTTCATACAGCTCATTCCTTTTGGACATTGCTCTGCATTGCTATAAGTGTCTGTATATGTTTTATCATGATTCTGTGTACAACTGACACGCGCAATCATTTTATCATTTTGGCCAGTACAGATATCTTTTTTAACAAGTGTTCCTCCTTCTTTATAGCTCAGCTTAATCATGTTTCCTTGATCAAGGCATAATGCCCATGAAGTATATGTAGATGTCTCAGATGCTTCGATAACTTTACCATAGAGATCATAACTATCACTGCTTGAATTTATATTGAGTATCATCACAATAAGCCCTACTGTAGCCACAATACCTACTATTCCAAGAACGTATGCTCCATATCTCTCCTGATTAATTGACATACAATCACCTTTGCATATCTTTTTGTACACACCTATAAAAATCTTTTTGTTTTATAATTTTTAATTTCTTGTATGATCCATCTTACTAAGTCACTCGTAAGAAACAATGATGATTGTGTAGAAATCTTTTTGACAACTGAAATAGCCTCGTCTTTTCCTATTCGCTTTTCTCGAAAAGCTCGTAGAAGTATTCCTAAGCTTCCATGCACTTCCAGATGAAATATTTTTGCAATTTCTCTTGCTTCAAGATCATCAGTAAAGAAAAAAGATATTCTTTCTTGTTGAGCTAGTGCAATAGAGGTTGCTTCTCCCAAATCAAGATCATACTGTTCTGTTATTATTTTTGCAATATTCTTGTATTGAAGAGAAAGAGATGAACGAAGAATGTTTTTTATACTATTCAATTAACTATTTTTATAAATCTCTTTATCTTTTTCTCTTTTTATGCTGATTAAAGAACAACAAGAAAAGCAAGAGAAGGAACTCAAAGACAAATGCCTGAAACTCCTGCGACAATATACAAAACATGATATTGTCAAGATAACAAGTTCTGGAGACGCAGCAATATTCGGTGCGCTTGTAATTGCAAAACAGCATGGCTGCAATACTGTCCTTGTTCCAGATCAAGGTGGCTGGCTTACATATCTCTCGTTTCCTAAAATTCTCAACATGATTGTTATAGAAATCAAAACAAACTATGGCCTTATTGATTTTGAAGAATTAGAAAAAGCAGCAAAAAAATATTCCAAATCTGCATTTTTGTTTGCAAGCTTTGCTGGCTATGCAGCACCGCAAAATCTTGAAGGCATTTATTCTCTCTGCAAAAAATATAATATTTTGATGATAGAAGATGCATCAGGCTCTCTAAGTCATTCTCAACTCTGTAACGGCTCTTTCTCTGATATGATTGTCGGCAGTTTTGGGAAGTGGAAAATTGCAGATTTAGGATATGGCGGTTTTCTGAGCTGCAGAGATGGAATTATTACTCTTCAAATAAAGGAATTGAATATTCTTTCTCTGATACAAGAAAAACAAATGAACTATGGTATTCTTTTGAAGAAATTGCAAGGAGTTACTGGGCGGCTTCATTTTCTTCTTCAAAAAACAAAAGAAATTAAAGCACTCTGCAAAAAACAAGGATTTATTATGATTCATGAAGATGCATATGGTATTGGGATTTTTGTCAAGTACAAAGATAATGAAGAAAAGCAAAGAATACTTGATTTTTGCAAAAACAATAATATTGAATACAAAGAATGTCCGCTGTACATTAAAGTTTTGGAAAATGCAATTTCTTTAGAGATAAAAAGGATTCACTAAAGAAAGTTTTATATATTCTCTTCCTTAGAAATTATTCCCATGAAACAACAAATCAGAGTAAGTACTTCTCTTCCAGGTCCAAAATCCGCAAAGATTCTGGACAGATTGATGAAAGTAAATGGTGCCTGGAGCATCAGCTATCCATTTGTCCATTCTGAAAGTGGTGAAGGAAATGGTTGTTATTTTGGGGACATTGATGGTAACATATTTCTCGATTTTGGAAGCCAGATTGCATCAAATCCTCTAGGTTATAATCATCCAACACTGCTTCGTGTTTCCAAAGAATATCTTGGAAGAAGTCCACTAAAATTTGCAGGACAGGATTTTACAATCAAAGAACATCTTGATCTGCTGGAACAACTTATTCGAATCACCCCTAAACACATTGATGCTGGTTTTTTGATTAACAGCGGTGCAGAAGCAGTAGAAAACGGAATAAAAATTGCACTGCGGAAAAGGCCTGGTACAAAAATAGGAATTAGTTTTCGTGGTGCATTTCATGGAAGAACACTTGGCGCACTTTCTCTTACAAACTCAAAAACAGTGCACAAAAAAAATTATTTTACATTTCCAATGCAGCGTCTTCCTTTTTCTGAAGCAGCAGGAGAAGAATTGCAGAGAATTATTGAACAAGACGCTCCTTTTGAGAATATAGGATTTGTTATTCTTGAGCATGTACAAGGTGAAGGAGGTTATCATGTTGCAACACCAAAGATGGTTAATGACGTCAGAACAATTACGAAACAATATGGGATTCCACTGATTGCTGATGAAGTACAATCAGGCATGGGTAGAACCGGACATTGGTGGGCATTTGAGCATTTTAAAATTTCTCCTGACATTATTACTGCAGGAAAAGCGTTGCAGGTTGGAGCAATGCTTGCAAATAAAAATCAATTTCCAAATGAGTCAGGAGCAATTTCCTCAACATGGGGTGGCGGCCATGCACTTGATCTTGCTAATGGCATTGCAACTATTGAAACAATTAAAAAAGAAAAATTGCTGCAAAAGAACACATTCCATGGAAGCTATTTGCGCAAAGGATTGTCTGATATTTCTAAAATCAGTAATATAGCAATACAAAATATAAGGGGTCTTGGATTAATGAATGCTTGTGATTTACCAACAAAAAAAATGAGGGATGATCTTGTCTTGCAGCTCCTCAAGCAGGGAGTAGTAGTGCTTGGTTGTGGAAAGAGTGGAATTCGGCTTATTCCTCCGTATATTGTTACAAAAATAGAGATTGATATTTTTCTTGAGAATCTGGAAAGTGCACTGCGCATTTGCAGCAAAAAAGGACCTATACACAGTGGAACAATCTGCAAATATGGAATGTGCGCCGAGAGTCATAGTTAAGTTATAAAAAAATTTATATATAAGCTTCATTGGAGAATAATAACAGCAAGAGAGTATACTGCAGTAAAGACAGAAATAAAGTAATTTCACAGTGAATACATAAATGAGTGTGAGACCATGAAGCTATTTTTTTCAATTGTTTGTATTATTCTTTTTTTGGTTTTCGTTTCCTGCAGCCAAAAAATAACAACTGCTATTGAAGATCTTTCTGTCTCAAGTCCAATAACATTTGTGCCGTTAGAATCAACAAAATCAGGAAACTCCTATGTCAAAGTCACGCAGCAGAATATTACTGAGGAGCAAACAGAGCCAAAATATGAGGAAAATAACGATAATGATGAAGAATTAGAAAAAAAAGTGTATAGAGAAGGTGATATGATTGCATTTGACCCAATTGGTATTGATCCTGACGGAGATGTTATTACCTATACATACGGCAAACCTCTCAATGAAAAAGGACAATGGCAAACAGTGATTGGTGATGCAGGAACATATCAGGTTACAATTACTGCATCTGATGGAAAAACAGAAGTCGAAAAACGTGTCATTATTCTTGTTCTTTCTGCAAACAGAGCACCAACTATTGATGGCTTGGAAGACATGACTGTTGCAGAAGGAGATATGATTGTTCTTAATCCAAAGGTCTTTGACTATAATGGTGATGAAGTAACTGTTCTGTACAGCAAACCTTTTAATGAAAAAGGAGAATGGCAGACAGATTATGATGACAGTGGCACGTATGTCGCAAAAGTAACAGTGAGCGATGACCAAACAATTGTCGAACAACAGATTACTATTACAGTAACAAACACGAATAGAGCACCTGTTCTTGAAGAAATAAATCATGTCTCAGTATTTGCAGGAGAATTGATGAAAATAACGCCAAAAGCAACTGATCCTGATGGAGATCCTGTTACACTGGCATTTAGTGTACCTTTAGATGCAAATGGGAATTGGCAAACAACAGAAAAAGATGTTGGAACATACACTGCAACAGTTATTGCAAGTGATGGCCAGCTGCAAGATGAAAAAATAGTTTCCATTATTATCAATCACAAAAATAAAGCACCAGTTATCAGCTTAGATGAGGTTCGTGCAGAAGAAACAGACAGAATTGTACTCAAGCCAACCATTGTTGATCTTGAAGGAGATGAATATACTGTTACGTATAGTGCACCTTTTGACAGCACAGGAGTATGGACAACTGATTATGATGATGCAGGAGAATATGTTGTCACAATTACTGCAACAGACAGTGAAGGAGCAACCAGTTCTTTAGATGCAACTGTCGTTGTTTACGAAAGAAACAGAGCACCGACGTTTCAAATATAATAAAATTTATTAACAAGAACATCTTATAGATGACTTTGAATAACCTCGATTTTGGAAATTTTATTCGAAGGCATCTATTGAGAATTTTGACAATTTGATAGTTATTCAAAATTCTCTATAAGTTAGAGAGGGAAACTATGGCAAAAATCAATTTAACAATATCTGACAACGTTATGATAGAAATGGAAGAAATGAAGAGGCATCTCGGGGTTGGTTCTCTTGTAGAAGTAATTTGGACTAGTGTTTCTCTAACTCGCTGGCTTGATAAAGAAAAACAACAAGGACATGAGATTATTGTAAGAGATAACAAAAATAAGGAAGATAAAATACTCACATCTTTTAGATAAATAGAAATCGACTTTTGTAAAGTTCTATAAAGAACAACGACTGTGCATATTTATGCCAAAAGCAATAACAAAAAATCAAGAAACACAAAATCTTCCAGAACTGGGAAGCCCGGCATTCAAAATAGTAAAGCAACAGCAGCGTATCGAGCGGTACTATCTTGTGGGCCACTATCTTTCTATTGCAGCATTTCTTGTATTTCTGGTATTACTTCTATTACAGCAGAATGTGCCTGATTTCTTCGTTGGAATGATTGGTTCTGTTTTAGGTTATTATTTATCAAGAAAACCATTTGAATGATTTTTCATATTTACTACTTCTAAATAATTAAAACAAAAACAACTACTACTCAATACTCCTACAATGTTTATATAGAAGTAAACCTTAAGAGAGGTTGTAATGGGTAAAGGAAAGAAAAAATCAAAAGTAAGGCAGAAGCAGAAAAAATTTCAAAAAAGCAAGAGTAAGACAAAAAGCAGGCAATATTCTCAGAAAAAGGCATCTCTTCCAGCAAAAACTCCAACAAAGAGTACAGCATATCTTGTTGCAATTGCACAGATCAACACGCTGGTTGGCGACATCAGCGGCAATACAAAAAAGATCATTGCATATATGGAACAGGCAAAGGAACGTGGTGCACAGCTTGTTGTGTTTCCAGAGCTCAGTATTACAGGATATCCTCCAAAAGACCTGCTGTTCAGGCAGGATTTTGTGGATACAAATATGCAGAAGTTTATTGAGATTGTGAGTGCCTGTAAGGGAATCATTGCTGTTTTTGGATTTGTGAACAAAGAGAATGGAGTGCTGTACAATGCTGTTGCATGTGTCAGGGATCAGAAAATAATAGGAATTCAAAACAAGAGTCATCTTCCTGTTTCTGACATCTACGATGAAAAACGCTATTTTACAGAAGGATCAAATGCAGATATTATATATGCAGGCAACTTGCGTATAGGGATTATTATTGCAAAGCATACAGAGGAAGAGACAGCTATCCAACAGCTTGTTGCAAAAGGAATTGATCTTCTTGTCTGCATTTCTGCTGTTCCATACAGCATAGAAAAAAATCAGGAACAATATGCCATGCTTATCGCAAAAAAATATCAGGTGCCTTATGTATACTGCAATTGTGTTGGAGCACAGGAAAATCTTGTCTTTGAAGGTGCAAGCTTTGTTGTGGACAAGAATGGACTTGTTTCTGCACGGTTAAAGAAATTTGGAGAAGAGCTTTTTCTTGCAGACATCAATAAAGCAGGCTCTTCTTTTATTCCTTCCAAAGATCAGACATCAGAGGTCTATCAGGCAATAACATTGGGGATAAGAGATTATTTTGCAAAAACAGGCCATGCAAAAGCAGTCATTGGAATTAGTGGTGGTTTAGATTCTTCTGTAACTGCAACACTTGCTGTTCATGCATTGGGGAAAGAAAATGTTATTGGCATTATACTGTCATCAAAAATAACCCCAAAAGAAAGTCTTCAGGATGCAAAAAAGATTTGCGGAAATCTCGGCATTGTGTGGAAACAAGTGAATATTGATCCCATTGTTCTGCTCTACGCACGTGCAGCAGGCTGCAGCTACGACAAAAAAAATATCAGTTTTACAGAACAAAATATACAGACAAGAACACGGGCAGCGTTGCTGATGAATTATGCAAATAAAAATAATGCGTTAGTGCTTTCAGCAATCAACAAAACAGACCTTGCAACAGGTTATTTTACTATTTATGGGGAGGCAACAGGAGCACTTGCACCAATAGCAGATTTGTGGAAAACACAGGTATACCTGCTTGCTGGTTTCATAAATGTGCTGCAAAAACAGAAAAGCAAGGCAAATTTTATTCCTGAATCAATTATTAAAAAACAGCCATCACAGGAATTAAGGCTTGGACAAAAAGACAGTGATGATTTGCCATCGTATGATGTTCTTGACAAGATTCTTCAATTGTATGTTGTGCATAAAAAAGATATTCACGAAATTGCAAAAATGAAATTTGATGCAGAGCTTGTCAGAAAAATTGTGTTTATGGTTGTAAAAAGCGAGTTCAAGAGGCAGCAAATGCCAATGCCACTTCGGATTTCTTCCTACTCTTTTGGTCGCTCATGGCAGTATCCAGTTGTAAGTGGATGGAGAGGGTAGCGAACTCTGGCAAATCATGGAAAAACAAACTGAGAACCTTCTTCCATTCGAAAAAATCAAAAGGGAAATATTCATTCGTAAAAAAGCAAATACCTCTCTAAAGTTTGGCAAACGTCCAGAAGAACGCACAACAGAAGAGCACATAAATTATGGCATCGTCAACATTGACAAACCTGCTGGTCCAACATCACATCAAGTCAGCAGCTATGTCAAGCAAATCCTAAATCTCGGCAAAGCAGGACATTCTGGTACACTTGACCCAAATGTCACTGGTGTACTTCCTGTTGCACTCGGAGAAGGAACAAAAGTAATTCAGGCACTACTTTCTGCAGGGAAAGAATATATTTGCATAATGCATCTTCATTATGATTATTCTGAAGAAGAGATCAGAAAAATCTCTGCCTCTTTTATTGGGAAAATAAAGCAATTGCCGCCATTAAAATCAGCAGTAAAAAGAGAATGGCGATATAGAAAAATATACTACTTAAATATTATTGAAATTGATGAAAGAGATGTGTTATTTAAAGTAGGCTGTCAGGCAGGAACATATATTCGAAGACTTTGTGCAGACATTGGCAAAGCACTTGGCAGCAATGCACATATGCAGGAATTGCGCAGAACAAAAGCAGGCTGTTTTTCAGAAGAAAATATCTGCACTCTGCAGGATCTTGCAGATGCATTTTGGTATCTGAAACATGGAAATAACGAGAAGATGATAAAAAAATATGTCCTTCCAATGGAAGCAGGAGTTGCTCATTTGCCAAAAGTTTGGGTGTTTGACACTACAGTAGATTCTCTTTGTCATGGAGCATCATTGAAAATTCCAGGCATAAGCAAAATAGAAAGTGATATTCAAGAAGATGATCTTGTTGCAGTTATGACTCTAAAAAACGAACTTGTTGCGTTTGGAAAAGCAAAAATGATATCCAAAGAAATGCTGAAAAAAGATAATGGCATTGCAGTCAAAATGGAAAGAGTATTTATGAAACCAAATGTATATCCAAAAATAGTATATCCTTAGCGGATTTTTCGTACGTATTAAGTCGCACCTAATTTAATACCAATTTTTTCGGCCGCCCTTTCCTTTCTTTTTCTTGTTTCCTTGTCACTTTTTCTCCCCCTTGGAAATA
>JAHFMP010000033.1:0-6499 GCA_023267795.1 Candidatus Woesearchaeota archaeon
GTAATATGGTTCTATTCCATGCAGGATAATATTATTCTTTATAGCCTCGCTTCCGACTGTTTCCTCTTTTGAATTTTTCATCTCTTTAAATTGTTTTTCTGTGAAAATATTTACATGGGTCTTTAATGGGATTAATGCTGTTATTTTATGGATTTCTTTTTCTACTTTTTCTTCTGAGGTGATGAAAAAAAGATCAATATCAGAATGTTTGGTTTGTGTTTCCTTTGCGTACGAGCCGAATAAGAGAAGAACGTATAACTTCGTGGATAGATTTCTTTTGTAATAGTTGAGCATTGTTTTGATGTTTTTGTCTTTTAAGAGTGTTTGTTGTCGTTCATATTCTGCTTCAAAGAGAAGAGGATGGATATTGTTCTTGAGTTTTACTTTCCATGCGTTTCCGAATTGTTCTAATGTTACGACTTGTTTTTTTTGCAATCGCTGAATTATGGAATGTGCATTTTTGTAGTCTATTCTTACTTCTTTTGCAATCTGATTGATGTTCTTTTCCTCTTTGTTTTTTAAGAGGTATTTTATTATTTCTGTTTCTTTGCTTTTCATGGTGATTCTACCATAATATTATGGTGATACTTACATGATTATAAATGTTGTGGTTGGTAATAAGGAGATTATTACTATAAACAAGTTATTTCATCCGTACTTCGGTTATCCAATTTAAGAAGAAATGTACCAATAATGATCCCCCTATAGCACCACAAACAATGAGTATTAACCCTAATGCTCCTGCAATTATTAAAATTATGTTATGCGGATTAAACATAATTAACAAACCAAACAAAATACAAAAAGGATATAATGCATGGTTACAAAATTTGATTACATAAACAAAACGTGATTTTTTATTTTCAATTTTTGGATTATATTTTTTCATTAAAATCCTTCCAATTTTGAATTGCACCACAATGGTAACATTTCTGTTGTAGTTTACCTAATGGTTGATTACATCTTCCACAACGATAAACTCTAAAGGTATTTGAATCACTCCCAGAAATCTCTTGAATAGCTGTACCACTACTTATCACAAAATTTGCTACCGATCCTATCCAAGAATCTTTGCGTTTATCATCCATATTATCCAATTCTTTTATTATTTCTTTTTATAATTTTCTGTTTGTCTACTTCAGAACCAGTGTGTGATCCCCATTCTTCCACAACATTTATATATAACTTGCCTATACCAAGTAGTATTGGTTGATCTAAAGTAAACCAAAAGAACGTATTCACAATCAAACAGAGAGCAACAATGACCACAAAAAAAGAAACAACACCTTGTTCAGATGCATGTGAATGTCCTGAACAGGAATCTCTTTCATGCTCTGATGAATCACAACTTTCGCCAGCAGAACAACAGCCACAAAAAATAGAAAAAACCCAAGTTCAGGAATTAACAGAAACATTGCAGCGATTGCAGGCAGATTTTGAAAACTATCGAAAAAGAGTAGAAAAAGAAAATGCAGAATTTAAACAATATGCAACAAGACAATTGTTGACAGAATTGCTGCCAATCCTTGACAATTTTCAAATGGCATTGCGAGTGGTAGATGATGAAGGATTCAAACTTATTTATGCGCAAATGTTTGAAATCCTTGAACGATATGGATTGAAATATATAGATGCACTCGGAAAAAAATATGATCCTCGTTTTCACGAAGCATTGCTTCAGGAAGAATCAGAAAAAGAGCCTGGAATGGTTATTGAGGAATTGCAAAAAGGTTATATAGTAGGAGAAACAGTATTGAGACCAGCAAGAGTAAAAATAAGCAGGAGAAAAAATGAATCTGCGCGTGTTTCAACCAGAGGAGATCAAACAGTATGAGCGAGAGGACATTATGAGCCTCAGCATTACAAAAAACACGCCAGAAGAAAGAATCGCAGAGCTTGGAAAAGAATGTACAGGATGCGGCCATTGCTGTAAAATTGATTCAGGGATATTATTTGATGAAGATGTCACAAGAATTGCGAATTTTATTTGCATGCCTCGTGATGATTTCATAAAAATGTATCTCGATGAACATGAACGGTTTCATACAAAGTGCTGGAAACTCAAACAAATAAGGGAAGACAACAAACCGTATGGCAGGTGCATATTATTAGGAGATGATAACAAGTGCACTGTACATGAGGCAAAGCCAAGATATTGCAGGATGTTGTCAACAGTAAGCAGGCATGGCCAGCAGCTTGCTGTGTGGTTTGCGCTAAACCATTTTGTCAATCCTAATGATCCTGAATCAATTAGAGAGTGGGCAACGTATCTCAAAACACATCCGACAATTCCGGGAGGGCATTTGGATGAGCTTGTGCCTGATTCAAAAAGGTTGAAGCGTATTTTGAGTTATGAAGAATTACAGTAAAAACAAAAATAACAAAAACAAAACAAGGTGGAATTATGGCAAAAATAATAGGCATTGATTTAGGAACAACGTTTTCAGCAGTAGCTGTTATGGAAGCTGGCAAAGCAACTATTATTCCAAACGCAGAGGGAAAAAGAATAACTCCTTCAGTTGTCAGCATTACAGACGATGGTGAAATACTTGTTGGTGATACTGCAAGAAATCAGGCAATCGTTAACCCACAAAATACAGTGCGCTCTATCAAGCGTCACATGGGAGAGGATTTCAAAGTCAAAATTCATAGCAAAGATTACACCCCGCAGCAGATTTCTGCAATGATTTTGCAAAAGCTCAAAAAAGATGCAGAAGCATATCTTGGCCATAAAGTAATGCAGGCTGTAATTACTGTTCCTGCATATTTTAGTGATGCACAACGTCAGGCAACAAAAGACGCTGGAAAAATTGCAGGCATGGAAGTGCTTCGCATTATTAACGAGCCAACAGCAGCATCCCTTGCTTATGGCATTGACAAATCCAATGAGCATACTATTCTTGTTTTTGATTTTGGTGGAGGTACTTTTGACGTTTCTGTTCTTGAATTGAGCGATGGTGTCTTTGAAGTTAAGGCAACCAATGGAAACAATTACCTTGGGGGAGATGATATTGATGATGCGCTTATTGATTGGATGGCAAAGGATTTTAAAGCACAATATGGTATTGATTTAAGAGAAGACAATGTTGCACACCAGCGATTGAAAGAAGCTGCTGAAAAAGCAAAAATAGAGCTTTCCAGTAAATTAAAAGCAATGATTAATCTTCCATTTATTACAGCAAATGCTTCTGGTCCAAAACATTTAAATGTTGAATTGACACGAGCAAAATTTGAACAGTTGATCGAGTCTATCTTTAGAAAACTCGAAGAGCCGACAAAAAAGGTTCTCAAAGATGCAAAGCTCGACAAGCTTGTTGATAAAGTTATTTTTGTTGGCGGTTCTACGAGAATTCCAGCAGTGCAGGAGCTTGTCAAGCAACTTGTTGGCAAGGACGGAGACAAATCTGTCAATCCAGATGAGGCAGTTGCACTCGGTGCAGCTATTCAGGCAGGAGTTTTAGGAGGAGAAGTAAAAGATATATTGCTTCTTGATGTTACTCCACTAAGTTTGGGATTAGAAACATTAGGGGGAGTATTTACCAAACTCATCGAGAGAAATACAACAATTCCTACAAAAAAATCCCAGATTTTCAGTACAGCTGCAGATAATCAAACTGCTGTTTCGATTCGTGTGTTCCAGGGTGAACGGCCAATGGCAATAGATAATAAACTTCTTGGTCAGTTTGATCTTGTTGGAATCCCACCAGCTCCGCGGGGAGTGCCGCAAATTGAAGTCACATTTGACATTGATGCAAATGGGATTGTAAATGTTTCTGCAAAAGACATGGGAACTGGAAAACAGCAAAAAATCACGTTGACTGCTTCCACAAATCTTACTGAGCAGGAAATTAAAAACATGCAGAAAGAAGCAGAACAGTATGCAGAGGCTGACAAGGCGCGAAAAGAAGAAGTAGAAACAATCAATGAAGCAGACACTGTCCTCTATACAACAGAAAAGACAATGGAGGATATGAAAGGCAAGGTTGATGAGAAAAAATTAGAGGCAATAAAAAAGCCTCTTGCTGATCTTAAGGAGCTTATGAAAGCAGATAAAAAAGATACTACTGCAATTAGAGAAAAACTGGATCAACTTAATAAAGTTGTGCAGGAAGCTGCTGTGGAAATGTATCAAAAAGCGCAGCAGGAACAGTCTGCACAGCATCAGCAAAAAGGCGATGCAGGACATGCGCATGCAAACCATGGTAAAGCAAGTAAAAGCAAAGCTGCTGCAGATGATGTTGTTGATGCAGACTATAAGGTTGAAGAATAGAGAGTTTATTCTTAGCTTTTTGTTTTTTCTATTCTAATATAAAAAGTATGTAAAATTTCAAGAAAAAAGATATAAATGAGTGAAGAAAATACTGCCTTATGGAACAGCTAAAGCAGAATTTCATAGAACTTGTAAAAATATCTGGCAGGCTGAGAAAAGAATGCCCTTGGGATGCAAAGCAGGATCTTGATTCATTTCATAAATACATAGTAGAAGAGGCAATTGAAGTAAAAAAAGCAGCAGAAGCAAAAGATTACGTTGAATTAAAGGAAGAGCTGGGTGATGTGTTTTGGAATATCATGTTCATCTGCAATATTGCAAAAGATAATAATTTATTTGATTTGAATGATGTTATTGTTGAAGTAAAAGAGAAAATGATCAGGAGACATCCGCATGTGTTTGGAAATGAAAGTAAGGACATGGATTCAATTCACAAAAAATGGGAAGAAATAAAAGAAGAAGAGAATATAGTGAAGGAGGAGAGAAAGAATAAATCAGAAAGCAAAACTTAAATCATCAATAGGAAAACAATCATGAAACTACCAGAAAGATCACAGGCAGAAGAGTATTTTGAAGATTTTCATGTTCCAAATAACATAAAACAGCATTGTTTCAAAGTAAATAGTGTCGCTGTCTATCTTGCAGAAGCGCTAAAAGCAATAGGAGAACCGCTTGATCTTGATATTGTTGACTGCCTTTCGTTGCTGCACGATCTCATGAAACCAATTGTCATTAAAGATTTCAGCAATGATTCAAAATTCAAATACTCTCCAACGCAAAAACAAATAGACTTTTGGAAAGAAATGCAGGAACACCATAAAGGCAAGCATGAAACGCAAATATTTTTTGAGATTTTCAACAAGGAGTTTCCTGAATTTGCAGAGCTTATGTTAAATTATGGGGATCATGATATATTCACTTCGAAAAAATCCAGAGAAGAACAAATTGTTCACTATGCAGACTGGCGTGTTTTTGTTGATGAGATTGTTTCATTAAAACACAGAACAGATGATTTGTTTGTGCGCTACAAACACAAAATTTTGCCGAGACCAAATGGCAAAGAAACTTGGGAAAAGCGAGTTGCAGATGAATTTGCCGTGGAAAAATCAATTTTCAGCAAACTTCATATAAAACCAGATGAGCTGAAAAAAGTTATTGAGAATTTTGCATAAAGAGCAAAATTCTCAAAGAGAACTTTGCATCGTACGAAATTATCGTCGAGCGCAAAAGAAAAAATTTTGCGCTTTCGAACTAAAAATCGATTTTTGCAAAGTTCTCTATTGGTCTTTGATAAGGAAAAAAATATGACAAAAAAGACAAAACTGGTTATGTTTGATTATGATGGTGTTTTAATAAATTCCAACCACCTGCCAAAACAGTACTATGATGAACTGGCAACTATTTTGGGAACAAAACAATTTGCAACACAGGAAGAATTGCGAGAATATCTCGAAGTCAACATGCATCTTTCCTTGCAGAGGTTAGGAGTAGATACTCCAGAAAAATTGAATGTAGCGACAATGTTGTTTAGAAAACATGATGATCGCTGGAAGAACCTTTCGTTGTTTCCAGGAGTCAAAGAAATGCTGCATAAATTGAAACAAAATGGATATGCACTTGCAATTATTTCAAATAATAAGGAAGAAACAATTCGTTATGATTTATCAAGACACAAAGTATTGATGTATTTTGATCATATTGTGGATACAAAATATGGCAGAAAGCCAGAATCAGATCAAATTATGCATTGCCTGAAATTGGCAGATATCTCTCCAGATCAGGCAGTGATGATTGATGACATGGATGGAGGCTTAATTGCTGCAAAAACAGCAAAGTTAAAAAAAGCAATAGGAGTTAGTTATGGCTATCAGCTTCGACATCGTCTGCAAATGGCAGATGTCATTGTTGATCATCCAAAAGAAATTATAGGAGTTGTGGAATAATTATATGGCAAAAGATTATTATAAAATACTAGGCGTAGAGAAGGGAGCTTCCAAAGAAGAGATTAAGAAAGCCTATAAAACAATGGCAAAAAAATATCATCCTGACATGAATAAAGAAGCCGACTCTGCAGAAAAATTCAAAGAGATCAACGAAGCTGCCTCTGTTCTTTCTGATGACAAAAAACGCGAGCAGTATGAACAGTTTGGAACAGCTGATTTTGCACAAGGACAGGGATTTTCTGGATTTGATCAGGCTGGTTTTGCACAAGGCTTTGGATTTGATTTT
>JAHFMP010000033.1:6509-8966 GCA_023267795.1 Candidatus Woesearchaeota archaeon
CATAGAATATGAATTAGAGATTACTCTTGAGGAAGCTGCTGCAGGTCTCAAAAAGCATATTTATATTCCATTGCTTGCAGCTTGCAGGAAATGTGACGGAACTGGTGCAAAATCTGGAACTTCATTGAAAGCATGTTCTGTTTGTCAGGGTGCAGGAACAATTACCAGAACACAGCGAACACCGTTTGGTATTTTTCAATCTTCAAGTGTCTGCAACAGATGTAATGGTCATGGAGAAGAAATTGAAGAAAAATGTATTTCATGTGATGGCCATGGAAAAATTCAGGAAGAGAAAAAAATCAGTGTTGATATTCCAGCAGGTGTTGATACTGGTTCTCGCCTGCGAATTTCCGGTTCTGGTCAGGTTGGTGACAGAGGATCTACTCCTGGTGATTTGTATTTATATATCAGTGTTGCAAAGCATGATGTCTTTGAACGAGAAGGCCAGGACATCTACATGGAACAGCCTGTTTCTTTTCGCGATTGTTGTTTAGGTGCAGAGATTGAAGTGCCAACACTGAAAGGCACTGCAAAGATAAAAATTCCTGCTGGAACAAAAGCAAATACGATTTTTCGTCTGAAAGGAAAAGGAATTCCTTCTTTGCGTGGATTTCATACAGGAGATCAGCTGGTAAAAGCATTTATTGGTGTCCCTTCAAAGCTGACAAAAAAACAGAAGGAATTGCTGGAAGAGTTTGACAAAGAAAGTAAAAAAGAAAAAGGTTTTTTTGAAAAAGTAAAGGATGCGTTTTGAAGTATGATACTCAAAAACTGCAAATATATTGTGACGCAGAACAAAGAAAGAACTATTCTAGAGAATTGTGACATTGAAATAAAAAAAAACATAATAAAAAAAATTTCAAAAAACATTATTATAACAGGAAAAGAAACAATTGACTGCTCCAACAA
Source organism: Candidatus Woesearchaeota archaeon (assembly GCA_023267795.1). Classification (GTDB taxonomy): domain Archaea; phylum Nanobdellota; class Nanobdellia; order Woesearchaeales; family DSVV01; genus JACRPI01. The sequence goes on from JAHFMP010000033.1 coordinate 7,419, forward strand.
AATCGTTCTTCCGGGATTCATCAATATTCATACGCACATCGGCATGCATTCCTTGCGAGGCATTTGCGATGATGAGGAGCTTCCGGCATGGTTAGAAAGAATAATTATCGCAGAAAAACAATTCACGCCAAAACAAATTCAGGAAAACTCTGAACAAGCATGCAAAGAAATGCTTTTATCAGGAACAACAACATTTGTCGAGATGTACACTCCAATTGAGCCTGTTATTGCCGGTGTCAAAAAACATCATATTCGTGCAATTCTTTGTCCTGTTATCTACGGCTTTTTAGGAGATGTAAAAAAACAGTTGGAATATGCAAAAAAGCTTATTGATTCGTTTTCTCATCCTTTGATTACAATTGGTTTAGCAGGGCATTCAATTTACACATGCGATAAAGAAACACTCAGTGCAATTAAAAAATATGCAAAAAAAAGAAAATTACTGACTCCAATTCATCTTGCAGAAACCAGAAAAGAGCGATTTGATTGTTTTGACAAAAATAAAATGTTGCCTGTGGAATATTTGGCAGAAATAAAGTACCTTGATAACAGAACATTGTTGGTGCACAGCATTTGGCTTACAAAAGGAGAAGTTCGAATCATTGCACAACATAAAAGTGCTGTTGCCCATTGTCCTGTATCCAACATGAAACTTAGTTCTGGCGGTGTCGCACCATTAATGGAAATGTTTGAAGAAAATATTTCAGTTGGTTTAGGAACAGATTCTGTTGCATCAAACAATAATATGGATATGTTCAAGGAAATGATGATTTGCGGATTATTACACAAACAGCATAGATGGGATCCAAAGGCTGCGCCAGTACAGAAGCTCTTAGATATGGCAACTATTGATAGTGCAAAAGCAATTGACATGGAACAGGAGATCGGCTCTCTTGAGATTGGAAAAAAAGCAGATATTATTACAGTGAATATTGGACAATCCCATTGGCCTCTCACAAAAGAAAATGTTGTTTCCAGTCTGGTCTATGCAACAAATGGCGCATCTGTTTGTGATGTTGTTGTGGATGGAAAGGTTGCAATGAAATAATTTATATATATCTATTTTTTTAAATGTAGTATGCAAGAATACAAACAAGTAATCCTTGTAAGACAAGACCTGCAATTACCAAAAGGAAAGCTTGCAGCGCAAGTAGGTCATGCATGTGTTGAAGCTGTTTTGCGAAGCGATAAGGAAATTGTAAAAGTTTGGCATGCAGAAGGAATGAAAAAAATTGTTCTCAAGGTAAAAGATATAAAGGAATTAAAAAAATATATGCAGCTTGCAAAAGACGCTGATATTGTGACTGCATTGATTACAGATGCAGGAAAAACAGTCGTTGCACCAGGCACAGAAACCTGCTGTGCAATTGGACCTTCTGATGAAGAAGATATTGACTCAATTACAGGAGATTTGAAAATGCTGTGATATTTGTTTGTACGTATTAAGTCGCTTCATAACTCTTCACAAATTTTTCCGCCACCATTTTTATCTATTTTTGCTTTCTTGTCTCTTTTCTCTCCCCCTTATTCTCATTAAGGGGGAGAGAA